>DATINN010000130.1:0-20282 GCA_035474175.1 Mycobacteriales bacterium
CAGGAACGCGTCCACCTGGTCGGCCGGCGTGCTCTGCGGCGCGACCTGGGTGAACGGCGGCAGCAGGTCCAGGCGCGGCGGCGCGCCCGGGGGCAGGAACAGCGCCCGCCACTGCCCGTCGGACACGGCGGCCAGCTCCGCTACCGTCGACACCGACAGCGGCGGTCCGGTGACCGCGGCGATCAGTGGCGGGAAGTTGTCGGTGACCACGTGCAGGACCAGCGTCAGGTACGCCCCCGGCGACGCGGCCACGGCGGCCGTCCAGAAGTCGGCGTCGATGGTGCCGGAGGCCCCGGCGTACCCGAGCCAGCCGTCGATCAGCGGCCGCACCGGCGCGGTCAGCGGCACCTCGGCCGCCGAGCCCGCCGCGGCGCCGAACGCGCCCAGCCGCCGGGCCACCTGGGCCGGCCCGACCGCCACCGCCGGCACCGCGGCCGCCACCGGCAGCTCGGTGGTGCCGACCATCCCGGTCGCGACGGCGTTGTCCAGCAGCGTCAGCACCTTGGTCTCGGGGTCGGCCAGCGCCATCCCGTAGCGCTGGCCGGTGTCCACGTGCGGCGGCTGGTCGGCCGCGAGGGCGTAGAAGTATGCCGCCGGCACCACGAACGCCGGGTCCAGCCGGGGCGTGCCGGTCAGCCTGACCCCGGCGTGGGTCAGCGTGGAACCGCTCGCGGCCCCGGTGATCAGCGGGAACGTCAGCAGCGCGGCGCGGGAGCCGAGCAGCGTGGCCCCGGCCGGGCCGGCGCCGGCGATGTCCTCGCCGGCCGACAGCCGCTCGCACAGCATGGCCGCGGACGCCGCGTAGACGAAGCCGCCCAGCCGCAGCACCTGCGCGTCGTGGGTGGCGTAGTAGCCGGCCAGCTCGGCCTCGAACCGGTGCCGGTCGTTCTCCGCGTCCTCCGGCTTGACGCCCGGGTCGGCCGGCGGGTCGGTGTACATCTCGCCCAGCGGGCGGGGCTCGGCCGGCGGCGGGAACACCGCACGGTCCCAGACCAGCTCGGCGGCGACCTGCTGCGCCTGCGCCGGGGTGAGCTGCACGCGGTGCGCCAGCGTCGCCCCGTCGGCCGGGTCCTTCGCCAGCACCCCGTCGACGGCGGTGACCAGCGCGGCGAAGCTCGGCGGCGGGTCGCCCGGCGCCAGGTTGAGCGCACCGGCCGCGCCCTGGCCGGCCGCCGGGATCACCGCGTACGCGCTGGGCGGCATGGCCAGGTAGGCGTTCTGGTCGTTGGACAGCGCCCCGGCCACCTCGACCACCGTGACGTTGGTGTCGATGCGGTTGTCGGCGATCGCGGTGCCGCCGCGCTCCAGCGTCAGCCGCAGGTCGAACGATCCGGCGCCCGGATACTCCGGGTGCCCGGCCGGCGGGTTGGCCACGATGATCGCGGTCGCCGCCGCGGTCGGCACCCGCACCACCGGGCCGGGCGCGCCGACGTCGGCGTAGTGCTGCACGATCCCGGTGGTCGTGATGTCGACGGCGTCGTCGCCGACCGTGCCGGAGCTGAACACCCCGGACGCGGAGCCGAGCTCGACGCCGGTCAGCGTGTCGGCGTAGCCGAGGTCGTACGCGGTGATCGTCAGGCCGGCCAGCGCCGCGGTGAACGCGGCACCGGTGGTGGGATCGGTCGGCCGGAGCCGAACCACTATCAGGGTGGGCATGTCCTGTCCTTCCGGCCGGGCTGGCGGGCTAGGTGTCCGAAGTGGAGAAGTGTCGAAGTGGAGAGAAGTGTCCGAAGTGGAGAGTCGTCACCAGATCTTGCTGAGGTAGTACGCGCCGGCGCCGGCCACGGCACCGACCAGGGCGCCGGGTCCGGCACCGATGCCGCCGGCGGCCAGGCCGACCAGGGCGCCGGCGCCGGCCCCGCTGAGCGCGGCGGCGACCACGCCGCCGGCCACGGCCACGTCCTCCGGCGCGCCGACCGCGCGGGCGCCGGACTCGGCCAGGTTGCCGACGGTCCCGCCGACCACCGCGGCCGCACCGACCACGGGGACGGCGGCGGCGCCGGAGGCCAGGGTGCCGCTGGTGGCGGTCAGCACCGCGCCGGTGCCGGTGTAGCCGGCCGCGGTGGCGGTGGCGCCCCACTGCGCGGTCAGGTACGAGGCGCCCAGCAGCGCGACCTCGCCCTCGGCCACCCCGGGCACCACGCCGCGGGTCAGCGTGCCCGCGGCGTTGCCCGCGGTGGTCAGCCCGCCGCCGCCCGGCGGCAGCCCGCCGCCGCCACCACCGCCCCGGGACGGCGGCGGCCCGAACGGCAGCTCCAGCTGCTCGCCGCCGACCCCGGGCGGGGCCTTCGGTGCGGCCGGCTGGATGCCGGTGCCGAACGGCAGCTCCAGCTGCCCGCTCGGCCCGCTCGGCGTGGTGCTGCGGTCGTAGGTGCCGGCCGGGAACGGCAGCCACTGCTGGCCCGGGTACGGCGTGGGCGTGCGCGGCCCGCCCGGGGTCCAGTTCTGGAACTGCGGGGTGAGGAAGTTGGGGTTCACCGGCGGGTGGCCGTAGACGGTGCGCGGTGCCGCGCCGAGGTCGGCACCGCCCTCGCGGGCGAACTGGCCCGCGGCCCGGGCCAGGTCGGCCGCCGGCCGGTCGATGAGCCGGCCGTCGCTGGCGTTCTCCAGCCCGTTCTGGGCGTACACCGGGCCGGTCACGCCGGCCGGGGTGAGCACGAACGGCTCCCGGTGCCCGGCCTGGATGGGACCCGGCGGGCCGCCCCAGATCTGCGCGATCCGGCTCAGGTTGGCGGTGTCCTCGGTGCTGATGCCGCGGCCCTTGGCCGTCGCGGTCACGTCCTGCCAGAAGGCCGGGGCCTGGCTGAGCCAGCGCTGCGGGTCCATCGGGCCGCCGGGCAGCCGGCGCGGGTCCGGGTCGTCGCCGGCGGTGCCGGTCGGGTCGGTCAGCCGCAGCGGGTTGCCGCGCACGTAGGCGTACCGGTTGGGACCGTCGGCGGTGCCGGCCGGGTCGGGGCTGGTCCACCGGCCCAGCCAGGGCGCGTAGTAGCGGGCGCCCATCTGGTAGAGCCCGGACTCCTCGTCCCGCTCCCGGCCGGTGTAGCGGTAGCGCTTCGGCGTCTCCAGCGCGCTCCGCACGGCCTGGTACGCCGTGGACCCGTACGGGTGGTACTCCTCGTAGGACAGGATCTCCGCCGCGGCGTCGAGCTCCAGCACGGCCGAGCCGAGGTGGTCGGCCAGCTGGTAGCGCAGCAGCCGGGCCGCGCCCCGGTCCTCGCCGCTGACCCTGGTCTCGGCCAGCGCGACCCGGCGGCTGCCGTCGAGCACGTGCAGCGTCTCCCGCCGCAGCGTCACCGCGCCGTCGAAGCCGAGCTCGCGCAGCACCTCGAAACCGCCGGCGTACACGCGGTCGGTGCGGACCCGGCCCGCGTGCGTGGTCGTCTTGCGGGTCCGGGCGCCGGTCGCGTCGTAGCCGTAGGCGGTCTCGTCGGCGCCGGTGGACGTGGCCACCAGCCGGTCGTACGGGTCCCAGCGCAGCACCGGCAGCTCCGGCAGCGCGGTGATGTTGCCGTTCTCGTCGTAGCTGAAGCGGGCCGGCGTGTCCTGGTCGCCGGCGGTGGTGCCGGTGAGCCGGTTGCCGGGCCGGTCCGGCTCGATCAGGCTCGGCTCCTCGTACCGGTAGCGCCGGGTCCAGCCGGGATGGGCCGGGTCGGTGCGCCGGTGCGCGACGGTCAGCAGGTTGCCGGCGGCGTCGTAGCCGAAGTCCTCGCGGTAGCGGACCAGCGCGGCGCCGTCGTTGGGGTGCGGGAGGGCGACCCGGCCGGTGTCGGCGCGGTCCGGTGCGGTCTGGCCCAGGTGCTCCCGGCCGGTGCTGCTGACCAGCCGGTAGAGCGCGTCGTAGACGTGCTCGGCGCCGGCCGCGACCCGCCGGTTGGCGAAGAACACCGCCTGCTGGGCCGAGTCGGCGATCGCGGTCGGGTTGCCGACCGGGTCGTAGGTGTAGGCCAGGTCCTGCAGCGCGGTGCCGGACCGCTCGGTGCGCAGCCGGGCCAGCAGGAACGTCGCCGGGTCGTAGTCGTGGCCGGTCCGGACGCCGTTGCCGTAGCGGATCGCGGTCCGCTGGCCCCGGGCGTTGTGCTCGACCGACGCGACCAGCACGGTCGGCTCGGTCTCGTCCCGCAGCGTGGCCTCGACCCGGCTCAGCTGCCCGGCCGCGTCGTACGCCGGGCGCACCACCGCGCCGTCCGCGGTGCGCAGCTCGACCGGGCGGTTGAGCGCGTCGTAGCGGGTGCCGGCCGGGATGGCCTCGTCCTCCAGCGGCACCTCGCCCGACCAGTCGGGCAGGCCGGTGCCGGCCGCGACCTGCCGCCGGACCGCGTCGAGCAGGTTGGACTTGAAGTCGAAGCGCTCGCTGGCGCCGATCCCGGACCCGTCGTGCCGCAGCGCGGTCCGGCCCCGCAGGTTGTTCGCGCGGTCGCCGGGCCGGCCCTCGCCGTAGACGGTGCGCTCGGCCAGGATCTCGCCGTCCAGGCCGGGCCCGCCGAGGTGGACGGTGACGGGCCGGTGGGCCGGGTCGTAGCCGGTGCGGAAGCGGTGCCCGCGGCTGGTCCACAGCAGCGTCGTCCGGCCGCGGACGTCGACGAACGTGCGCCGCGGCGCGGAGTCGATGCTCTGCTCGACCCGGGCCTCGCCGGTGAGGTCGAAGCCGCGGCGGGTGACGATCCGGCCGAGCGCGTCGGTGGTCTCCCGCTCGTTGCCCTCGGCGTCGAGCCGGCGCCGGCCGGCCAGCAGCTCGTCGGTGCCGCCGGTCCGGTTGCGGGCGACGTCGAGCACGACCCGCCCGAGGCTGTCGCGCCAGGTGGTGCCCGGGGTCGCGGCGTGGGCCGCGGTCCGGCGGGCGGCCTCCCGCGCGGCCGGCCCGAGCGCGCCGCCGATCCGCCGGTCGTGCCAGCTGTGCCAGCCGTGCTCGGCCAGGTATGCGCGGACGTAGCCGCCGGCGTCCGGGTCGGTGCGCGGGTCGGCCAGGACGGTGTCGTTGCGGTCCCAGCCGTCCTGCCGCCACGGGTCGAAGGTCGTCTTCTCCCAGGTGTCGTCGGGGTGCAGGGTGGCGACGACCCGGTCCAGCGGGTCGTAGAACAGCACCCGGCTCACCCCGGCCCGCACGTCGGCCTCGAACCGGTGGGTGCCGGTGAAGAACGGCTCGAAGGTGCGCACCGGCTTGCCGCGGTCGTTGAAGACCGTCCAGCCCGACGCCGTCCAGCGCGGGTCGGCGACCGGGCCGCCCGGGGTCAGCGGCCCGGGCTCGGCCGTCGCCTTGTGCTGCACGTCGCGGCCGAAGCCGTCGGAGTAGACCAGGCTCTGGCTGATCCGCGGCCGCTCGCCGTCGGCGAGGTCGGAGACGTGCCGCTCCCGGGACAGCGTGGCGACCACCGCGGGCCGGGCGTCGCCGCCGCTGAGGTCGTAGACGATCCGGGTGGTGGCGCCGGCCAGCAGCCGCCACGGGTCCGCGGCCGGGTCGGCCAGGTAGGCGTCGATCTCGGCCTGGTCCAGGTCCGGCCGGAACCCGTCCAGCGTGTCGCCGAGCCGCTCCTCCGGCTTGCCCATCACGGCCGAGCCGGCCAGCAGGCCGAGCGCGTCGAAGGCGACCTCGGCCCGGTTGCGGTTCGCGTCCATCACCAGCCGCGGCTGCAGCACCCGGTAGTCGTTGCCGGTCCACAGCAGACGGTCGTCGCCGTCGCGCTCGCCGGCGCTGGTGACGTTGCCGACCTGGTCCCGGCTCAGCGCGGTCAGCAGGTCGTACCGGTCGTAGTCGACGGTGCTGACGCCGCCGAACTGGTCGACGTACCGGCGGGGCCGGAAGAAGTGCGCCCGCGCCTCGGCCAGCTCGGCCGCCGGGTCGGCCGGCTCCGCGGTGTAGAAGCTGCGGCCGGACGGCGCCCACCAGCCGCCGTCGTCGTGCCGGTAGCCGGCGGCGGTCAGGGTGCCGTCGTCGACCCGGTCGCCGTAGAGCGCCCGCACCAGGCCCGGGGTGAGCACGAGCCGGCAGGTCTCGTACGGCAGGGCCCGGGACTCCTGGACGCCCGGCGGCAGCGGGCCGGTGAGGTCGTCGCGGCGGTAGGTGACCCGGCGGTGGGCGGTCAGCCGGCGGGCCGGCCGGTCCGGCTCCGCGTCCCACGCCTCGACCGGCAGCTCCGTCCGGATCGAGTCCAGTGTGGACGCCAGCTCGGGCAGGCCGAACAGGTTGGTGGCGCCGGGCGCGGCCCGCTCCGGGTGGACCCCGCGGACCTCGTACGTGCGGGTCTCGGCCAGCACCGGCAGCCGGTACGCGCCGGGCTCGTCGATCGCGTTGGTGTACCGGTTGTCGGTGTAGCCGAGGTGCCGGCGGGCCTGCTCGGCCCGGTCGGCGCCGGTCAGCACCGGGTGCGGGTCGGGGTGCCGGCGGCCGTAGGCGACCGTGGCCGAGCGCAGCACGTTGCCGAAGCCGTCCACGGCCAGCGTCAGCTGGTGCGCGACCCGCGGGTCGGTCCGCAGCCGGCCGCCGACCCGGTGGCGGGCGCGGTCGTGCTGGGCCTCGACGCTCTCCCGCGGATGGACCAGGAAGACCGCGTGCGGCCGGTCGGCCCCGTCCTGGCCCTGCAGCAGCCGGACGCCGTAGGTGCGCTCGGAGGTCCGGTACGGCCGGGTCGCGGCGTCGGTGCCGTCCAGCGCGTACAGCTCCTCGCGCAGGATGCCGCCGCGCAGCGCCCGGCAGGCCTGGCGCTGCTCGTCCAGGTCGAGGCCGGGCGGCAGCACGGTGTCCGGCAGCAGCAGCTCGTCGTCGGCCGGGTCGTCGCGGTGGTACTCGTGGGCGAAGAGCCGGGAGATCCGGTCCCGGCCGGCGAACGCCCCCGGGTGATACCAGGTGCGGGTCAGCACCGGCGGCACGGCGATGCCCTCGGCCGCGGCCCGGGCGCCGTCGTCCAGCGCGGTGAACGTCTCGCTCTCGGTCCGGTCGACCCGGCCGAACCCGTGGAACTCGCGCTCGACCGGGTCGAAGTAGCCGTGGTGGTAGGAGTACCGGGTGCGGTGCCGGTGGCCGCCGACCAGGTCGTGCCGGTCCACCCGCTCCACCACGTGCACCGGGAACGGCAGCGTGGTGACCCACGGCGTGCCGGCGGCCTTGTCGGCCAGGAAGAACCGGGTGGAGGGCGCGTAGCCGATGCGGGTCTCGGCGCCGAGGTTGTTGCGCAGCCCGGTGAGCAGGTGCGGCTTGCCCGCGGACATCAGGTCCACGTAGCGCAGGTGCCGGCCGGCGTCGGCCGGCAGCGGCGAGGACCAGACCAGGCAGGCGGTGCCGTGGCCGAGCAGGTCCACTGTGGACACCTCGGCCGCGGTGCTGGGATCGGGGAAGGCCAGCTCGACCGTCTCGGCCGGGGCGAACCCGTTGCCGCACCGGTTGCGGTGGATCCGCACCCCGTCCCGGTGCAGGTAGATCAGGTCGGCCGTGCCGGAGCCGTCCACGTCGGACAGCCGGACCCGGCGCTGGTCGAGGAGGTCGGGCTCGTCCAGCCACGGCGCCCCGGCCATGTCGATCCGGGCGCCGAAGCGGCCGTAGCCGAGGTTGGGCCAGTAGCTGACCGCGCCGTTGCGCACCCGGACCAGGTCGATCAGCCCGTCCCCGGACATGTCGGCCAGGTGGATCGCGTGCTCGGGGTCGGCGAAGGCCAGCCGCGGCGCGCCCCCGGGGCCGGGAAACACCCGGCGCACCGGGCCGTAGCCGTCCTCGGCCAGCGACGGGTGCCAGCGCAGCTCGTCGTCCCCGCTGACCAGCACGTCGGCCCGGCCGTCGCCGGTCAGGTCGACCAGCCGCAGGCTCGGGTCGTCGAAGTCGAGCACCGGCCGGGACCGGAACGGCCGGAACGGCCGCCAGTCCCCGTCCGCGCCGCGCGGGAAGAACCCCGGGGTGTCGCCGCCGAGGTCGACCAGGTCGAGATGGCCGTCCCCGGCCAGGTCGAGCAGCTCGCCGCGGCCGGACGGCAGCGTGGCCACGGTCCGCGCCGGCGCGAACCGCCCGCCGCCCCGGTTGCCCCGGTAGAACCAGCCGCCGCCCTGCTCGGTCAGCGCCCCGGGCACGCCCTCGCCGTCGAGGTCGACCCAGCGGTAGCCGCTGCCGCCGGGCAGGTTGGCCGCGCTGTCCGGGTCGACCGCCCGCACGGCCGGGTCGATCTCCGCCGCCGCGTAGTCGAACTCGACCGCGGGCAGCGACCGGGACAGGTAGCCGCCGCCGGGCCGGCGCCGGTGGCCGGTGCGGGTCACCGACGCCAGCACCGACAGCAGCGGCTCGCCCCGCCGGGGGTCGCCGCGGTAGGCCAGGTCGGTCGAGGAGACCAGGGTGTCCGGGCCGACCCCGTCCTCGTCCGGGAAGTGGTGGAACATCAGCACCCGCTGGCACAGCCGGTAGGTCCGCACCTCGAAACCGGCGCGGTAGCTGGAGAACGGGTCCAGCCGCACCGGCCACGGCCGCACCTCGGCCGGCTCCGTGTCGTGCTCGCCGTAGTCGAGCACGACCTCGAACAGCCAGTCCTGCCCGTACGGCGTCCGGTTGCCGTAGCGGACCCGCTTCAGGTAGCGGTTCGCGCCCCGGTCGGCGTCGCTGCGGTGCTGCTCGTACGGCGCGGTCGCGTCGACGCCGGCGCCGTCCTCGGGCTTGTACTCGTACCGCACCACGTTGCCGGCGTCGTCCCGGCTCTCGGACACCAGCCAGCTGAACACCCGACCGGGGTCAGCCGGGTCGGCGATCCGGTCGGCCGCCGTCCGTCCGTACACAGTGGACCGGTTGGACCCGGACACGACCCGCCAGTGCGCGTCGCCGGTGCCGGCCTCGGTCCAGCGCTCCACCCGCGCGAAGGACCGCTCGACCCGGGGCCGGAAGCGCTCGACGCTGAAGGCGGTGCCGTCCTCGGTCCGCCGCTCCGCCGTCCCGGTCGGGACCAGGTCCTCGGCGCCGGCGAGCACGAACACGTCGGTGTCCGGGCCGTAGCGCGGCAGGCCCTTGTCCGTGCGGCGGGTGATGCTCGGGTACGACAGCCGCCAGCCCAGCCCGTACGGGCCGTTGCCGCCGCCGGAGTCGTAGTCGAGGGTCAGCTCCGGCCCGGAACCGGCCCGGCCCGGGCTGGTCGCGACCGGCACGCTGAGCGAGCCGGTCCCGGTCACCGGGTTGGCGGCGAACTTCTCGCCGATGCCGCGCAGCGCGCCGCCGCCCGACGGCACCGAGATCGCCGGCAGTGCCGGGGCCGGCTCCGACGCCGCGGCGGCACCGGCCGACGGCATGGGCTGTCCGGACAAGTCGGCCACATCGCCCCCATGTCTGTGCGCCGCAAGCACCTGTCGCCCAGTAGGGGGTCGCCGGTGTCCGGCGCGATACGGGTACGGCCGGACGGTGCCCGTCCGGGCAATGTGACTTCCCCATCGGCCCCCGCCGGTGCGCCGACCGGGTCAGTCCTGGTTCGTCGGGGTCCGGTCCCGGATCGCGGTCAGGAAGGCGGCCAGCGCGGGCGGCGCCGGGCTCTCCCGGATGATCACCATCAGGCGGCGCCGCACGGCCGCCTCGGCGATGTCCCGGACGGCCAGCGCCGGGTCGGCCGCGGGCAGCGCGAGCGGGGGCATCAGCGCGACGGCGCCGGTGGTGCGGACGAGCTCCAGCTGGACATCGGCGTCGTTGGACCGGTGCCGCAGGTCGGGCTCGTAGCCGCCGAGCGCGCGGCAGGTCCCGACGACGACGGCGTGGTGCCCGGTGCCGGCGGCGGAGGCGACCCAGACGTCGTCCCGCAGCGCGGCCACCGCGACCGGGCCCGGCCGCCGGGCGCACGGGTGCCCGGCCGGCAGCACCAGCTGCAGCGGCTCCTCGTGCAGCGGCCGGAAGGTCAGGCCGGCCGGGCGGGGCCGCGGGTGCCCGTCGTACTCGTCGCTGATCACGAGGTCGAGGCTGCCCAGCCGGAGCTCGGGCAGCGCCTGCTCCAGCTCCAGCTCCGAGACCTCGACCCGGACGTGCGGGTGCTGCGTGCGCATCCGGGCCACGGCCGGGATGAGCACCCGCCGGGTGCCCGACTGCAGCCCGCCGGCCCGGACGGTGCCGCGGACCTCGCCGGCCAGGGCGGCCAGGTCGGCCCGGGCGGCGTCGGCGGCGGCGAGCAGGACGCCGGCGTGCTCGGCCAGCAGCCGGCCCGCGTCGGTGAGCCGCACGCCCCGGCCGGCCTTGTCCAGCAGCCGTACGCCGGCCTCCTTCTCCAGCACGGCCAGCTGCTGCGAGATCGCGGACGGGGTGTAGCCCAGGGCGGTCGCGACCGCGGCCAGGGTGCCCCGCTCGGCCAGCTCGCGGAGCAGGCGCAGCCGGCGCAGGTCCATGCAGGAACTCTAACCAGTCGACTCCAGGAATCGTCACTGGACGTGACGGGATCCGGCGTCGAGGCTGGCGGGGTGGGTCCCGGACTGTGCCTGTTCTCGGCCGCGTGCTTCGGCGCGATGGCGATCTTCGGCAAGCTCGCGTACGCGGCCGGGGTGTCGCCGGACGCGCTGCTGCTGCTGCGCTTCGGCCTGGCGGCGGCGCTGCTCGGCCTGCTGTTGCTGCTGCGCCCGTCGCTGCGGTCGGTCCCGGCCCGCGCGGCCGTCCCGACCCGGCCGGCCGCCCCGGGTCGCGCGGCGGCCCAGGGCCGCCCGGTCGTCCCGGGTCGGGGTCGCGTGCTGGCGATTGCGCTCGGTCTGGGTGCGCTCGGCTACGCGACCCAGGCGACGTTCTACTTCTCGGCCCTGCAGCGGATCGACGCGTCGCTGGTCGCGCTGGTGCTCTACACGTTCCCGGCGATGGTGACCGTGGTCGCCGCCCTGCTCGGGCGCGAGCGGCTGACCCCGGCCCGGGTCGCGGCCCTGGTCGTCGCCTCCTGCGGCACGCTGCTGGTGCTGCTCGGGGCCGGCGGGGTGAGCATCGACCCCGTCGGGGTGGGCCTGGCCTTCGGCGCCGCCGTCACCTACACCGCCTACATCCTCGTCGCCGACACCGTCGTGCACCGGCTGTCCCCGGTGACGCTGGCCGCCCTCGTCATGACCGGCGCCACCGTCTCGCTGGCCGTGCGGTCCGCCGTCACCGGCGGCGCCGACCTCGGGTTCGGGCCGGCCGGGTGGTGGTGGATCGCCTGCATCGCGGTCGTCTCGACGGTGCTGGCCATGCTGGCCTTCCTGGCCGGCCTGCGGCGTACCGGACCGTCGACGGCGTCGATCCTGTCCACCTTCGAGCCGGTCGTCACCACCGCCCTGGCCGCGGTGACGCTGCACGAGTTCCTGACCCCGGTCCAGCTCGCCGGCGCGGCCGTCGTGCTGTCCTCGGTCGCGATCCTCCAGCTCCGCCCCCGGCGCCGCCCGGCGCCCGCGGTCAGGCCGCTGCCGGCGCAGTGAGGCGGTAGGACGACCCGGTGCTGGACTGCACCCAGGCGTCGGGCAGCGCGCCGGCCAGCGCCGACTGGGCCCGCCAGCCGGTGCAGTGGCCGGCCACCAGCAGCTCCGGCGCGGCGTCGCGCAGGGCGGCGACGGTCGGGTCGATGACCGGTGCGTACGCGCGGCCGCTGAGGTGCAGGCCGCCGACCAGGGCGTGCAGCCGCCCGACCCCGGTCAGGCGCTGGGCGTGGCGGACGATGTTGACCACGCCGGCGTGGCCGCAGCCGGTCAGCACGAGCAGGCCGCGATCCCGGACGTGGACGACCAGCGCCTGGTCGTCGACGACCAGCGGGTCGTGCTCCCAGGAGGAGCCGTTCCAGGCCTGGTGCGCGGGCGGCATGCCCCGCTCGAAGTCGGTGGTGCGGTCGACCTCGCCGGTGATCAGCACGCAGCCGTCGGCCAGCAGCGACGGCCACCGGCGCTCGATCACCTCGAAGCCCTCGGCCGCCAGCGCGCGCTTGCTCAGCGTGGGCAGCTCGTGCACCGGGCTGCCGGGCGGGGCCAGCCGCCGCGGCGTCCACGAGTGCGGGTGCAGCACCATCGGCAGCGTGCCCCGGCCGGCCAGCCCGGCCAGCCCGCCGGCGTGGTCGAAGTGGCCGTGGCTGAGCACGACCGCCTGCACCGCGGTGAGGTCGACGCCGAGCCGGTCGGCGTTGACCACCATCGCGTCCGGGGACAGGCCGGTGTCGAACAGGACGTGCGTCGTGACCGGCCCCCGGCGTACGGACACGAGCGCGGAGAAGCCGTGCTCGGCCCGCAGGCCGGTCGTCGTCGTGCCCCGCTCGAACTGCGGCGCACGCACGGCGCCGACGGTGAACGGGATCCGCTGCGTCCGCTCGTCGCTCTCGAGCAGGGCGTCGTAGACGTTGTCGACCAGGCTGGTGATGGTCACCTCGTCCACCGGCAGCAGGTCGATCGGGTCGACCGCCGGGCCGGCGGCCGGCCGGGGCAGCGATCCGAGCGCGGAACCGTGGTCGTCGCCGTCACACATCGCGGGTCCCTTCCCTCGCCCGTGCCGCCCGTCCGGCCCGAACCCGGGCGTTCCGGTGGGGACGGTTGTACGCGCGTCGCCCGCCCCTGCCAACCGGCCGGGCAGGCGAAGCCGCGCCGGAGCCGTCCGCATTCGCGGGCGGGGTGGGATGGTGGGGGCGTGAGCCGCGAGCTGCTGGCGTCCAAGGTGCGCGTGCCCGGCCCCCGCCGCGCGGCCGTCCCGCGGTCGCGGCTGGCCGACCGGCTCGACGGCGCGGCCGGGTCCCGGCTCACGCTGGTGTCCGCGCCGGCCGGCTTCGGCAAGACCACCGCGCTGGCCCAGTGGCTGGCGCAGGTCCCGCCCGGCGGCCCGGCCGTGGCCTGGGTGTCGCTGGACGAGCGCGACAACGACCCGGCCACCTTCTGGGCGTACGTCGGTGCCGCCCTGCGGGCCGCGACCGGCGGAGCGGTCGGCGCCGACCCGCCCACCGGAACGAGCCTCACCGGCCTGGTCAACGACCTCGACGCCGCGCCCGGCGAGATCCTGCTGGTCCTCGACGACTACCACCTGGTCGAGTCCCCGGCCGTCCAGGACGGGATCGCCTTCCTGGTCGAGCACGCGCCGCCCGGCCTGCACCTGGTGCTGGCCACCCGGACCGACCCGCCGCTGCCGCTGGCCCGGCTGCGGGCCCGCGGCGAGCTGGTCGAGGTCCGCGCGGCCGACCTGCGCTTCACCCCCGCGGAGGCGGCGGACTTCCTGGCCGGGCCGATGGGGCTGGCGCTGGCGGCCGGCGACGTCGCGACGCTGTCCGAGCGGACCGAGGGCTGGGCCGCCGCCCTGCAGCTGGTCGGTCTCTCCCTGCAGGGCAGCGCGGATGCCGGCGCGGCCGTGGCCCGGTTCGCCGGCGCGGACCGCTTCGTCGTGGACTACCTGGCCGACGAGGTGCTGGCCCGGCTGCCGGCGGACGTGCGGGCGTTCGTGCTGGACACCTCGGTGCTGGAGCGGCTCACCGGCCCGCTGTGCGACGCGGTCACGGCCACCGCCGGCGGCGCGGCCCGGCTGGTCGCGCTGGAGCGGGCCAACCTGTTCCTGGTCCCGCTGGACGACGCCCGGCAGTGGTACCGCTATCACCACCTCTTCGCCGACGTCCTGCGCGCGCAGCTGCGGGAGCGGCAGCCGGAGCGGGTGCCGGAGCTGCACCGGCGGGCCAGCGCGTGGCTGCACGACCACGGCGACCCGGCCGACGCCGTCCGGCACGCGCTGGCCGGCGGCGACCACGACCGGGCCGCGGACCTGATGGAGCTGGCCGTCCCGCAGCTGAGCCGGGAGCGCCGGGAGGCCGAGCTGGCCCGCTGGGTGCGGGAGGTGCCGGACGAGGTCGTGCGGGCCCGGCCGGTGCTCGCGGCCGGGCTGGTCGGCGCGCTCGCGCAGGTGTCCGACTTCGCCACCATCGACACGCGACTGTCCGATGTGGAGCGGGCCGTGTGCCCGGACGGCGGGCCGTGGCCGGAGCGGCCGCCGCCCGGGGTGATCGTCGTGGACGAGGCCGGCTACCGGTCGCTGCCCGCGGTGGTCGCGATGTACCGGGCCGCGCTCGCGCTCAACCGCGGCGACCCGGCCGCGACCGTCGCCCAGGCCCGCACGGCCCTGCGCCTGGCCCCGCCGGGGGACCACCTGGTCCGGGCCGGCGCCGGGGCGCTCGGCGGGCTCGCGTCCTGGACCACCGGCGACATCGCCGGGGCGCACGCGGCCTACACCGAGTCGGTGGCCGGGCTGGCCGCGGTCGGCTTCGTCGCCGACGTGCTCGGGTGCAGCATCACGCTGGGCGACATCCGCCGCGTGCAGGGCCGGCTCGGCGACGCCCTGGACACGTACGAGCGGGCGCTCGAGCTGGCCGCGCCCGGCCCGCTGCGGGGGACGGCCGACATGCACGTCGGCATCGCCGGGGTGCTGGTCGAGCGGGACGACCCGGCCGGGGCGGCCGAGCACCTCGAGGTCTGCCGGCGCCTCGGCGATCGCTACGGGCTGCCGCAGAACCCGTACCGGCTGCGGGTGGTGCTGGCCCGCGTCGCCGCGGCCGAGGGCGACCTCGACGGTGCGCTGGCGCTGCTGGAGGAGGCCGACCGCGTCTACAACGGTGACTACTCGCCCAACGTGCAACCCGTGCCGGCCGTCCGGGCCCGGCTGCGGCTGCGCCGGGGCGAGCTCGGCCACGCCGCCGCCTGGGCCCGGGGACTGTCCACAACGGACGAGCTGAGCTACCTGCACGAGTACGAGCACGTGACGTACGCGCGGCTGCTGCTGGCCCGCGGCGACCTCGACGGCGCTGTCGGGCTCCTGGACCGGTTGCGGGTGGCGGCCGAGGAGGGCGGGCGCACCGGCACGGTCATCGAGATCCTGGTGCTGCTGGCGCTGGCCCGCCGCGACGCCGGGCCGCTGGGCCGGGCCGTCGCCCTGGCCGAGCCGGAGGGCTACGTCCGGCTCTTCGCCGAGGAGGGCCCGCCGCTGGCGGCGCTGCTGCGCAAGCTGCCCAAGGGCGACCACGTCCGGCGGCTGCTGGCCGCGATGACGACGCGGCCGTCCCGACAGCCGCTGGCCGACCCGCTGACCGACCGGGAGCTGGACGTCCTGCGCCTGTTGGCCACGGAGCTCGACGGCCCCGACATCGCCCGCCGGCTCGGCGTCAGCCTCAACACCCTGCGCACCCACACCCAGCGCGTCTACACCAAGCTCGGGGTGACCGGCCGCCGCGCCGCCGTCCGCCGGGCCCAGGAGCTGCACCTGACCGGGCCCGGCGGTCCGGGACGGGCGTGATCCTCAGCGCCAGCCGAGGGCCGGGGCCAGGTGGCGCACGACGCTGTCCAGCAGGTGGGCGTTGTAGTCCACGCCGAGCTGGTTGGGGACGGTGAGCAGCAGCGTGTCGGCGGCGGCGATGGCCTCGTCGTCGGCCAGCTCCTTGACCAGCTGGTCGGGCTCCCCGGCGTACGTCTTGCCGAAGCGGGCGGTGCCGCCGTCGAGGTAGCCGACCTGGTCCTGGTCGCCGCGGGCGGAGCCGAAGTAGGCCCGGTCCAGGTCGCTGACGATCGGGAAGATGCTGCGGCTGACCGAGACGCGCGGCTCGCGCTCGTGCCCGGCGTCCTTCCAGGCGTCCCGGAAGCGCTGGATCTGCTCGGCCTGGAGCTGGTGGAACGGCACCCCGGTGTCCTCGCTCAGCAGCGTCGAGCTCATCAGGTTGAGCCCCTGCTGCGCGGTCCACTCGGCCGTCGCGCGGGTGCCGGCGCCCCACCAGATGCGCTCGGCCAGGCCGGGGGAGTGCGGCTCGATCCGCAGCAGGCCGGGCGGGTTGGCGAACATCGGCCGCGGGTTGGGCTTCGCGAACCCCTCGCCGCCGATCACGTCGAGGAAGACCGCGGCGTGCTGCCGGGCCATGGCCGCGTGGTCGTCGTCCTCGGGGACATGCCCGAAGTAGCGGAAGCCGTCGATGACCTGCTCCGGTGATCCCCGGCTGATGCCGAGCTGCAGCCGGCCGCCGGAGATGAGGTCGGCCGCGCCGGCGTCCTCGGCCGTGTAGAGCGGGTTCTCGTAGCGCATGTCGATCACGCCGGTGCCGATCTCGATCCGGCTCGTGCGGGCCCCGACGGCGGCCAGCAGCGGGAACGGCGAGGCCAGCTGCTGGGCGAAGTGGTGCACCCGGAAGTAGGCACCGTCGGCGCCCAGCTCCTCGGCCGCCACCGCCAGCTCGATGGACTGCAGCAGCGCGTCGGACGCGGTCCGCGTCTGCGAACCCCGCGACTGCGACCAGTGGCCGAAGGACAGGAACCCGATCTTCTTCATGCAGACCACAACACCCGCGGGCCGCCAAACTTCCGCCGACTACGCTGGTGGGCGATGGCCGAGCTGGTGTTCGTCGACTGCGAGGCCACCGGCCCGTGCCCGGGCATCGGCGTGCTGACCGAGTTCGGCGCGGTCGACTACGCCAGCCGCCGCACCTTCCACGGCGTCCTGCACGACAGCGAGCCCGACCCGGCCAACCCGGCGCTGTCCGTGCTCACCGGCCGGGCGTACGACGCCGTCGAGGTGTTCGGCCGCTTCAAGGCCTGGCTGGCCGGCCTCGGGGCCGGGCCGCCGGTGTTCGTCAGCGACAACCCCGCGTACGACTTCCAGTGGATCAACCACGGCTTCTGGCACGCCCTGGACGAGAACCCGTTCGGCCACTCCGGGCGGCGCATCGGTGACTACTACGCCGGGCTGACCGGGGACTTCCGCCGGGCCCAGGACTGGAAGCGGTTCCGGGTCACGCCGCACGACCACAACCCGGTCCACGACGCGCTCGGCAACGTCGAGGCGTTCGAGACCATCCAGCGGCTGCACCGGGAGGGCCGGCTGCGCTGAGCGCCGGCCGCAGTCTCCCTCCCTAGGGGTGTGCCGGGACAGCCTTCCGGGTGGTTACGTCGAGGGCGTACCGCCCGCGCCGCATCCCCCGCACCGCCGTCCCGGAGGCTCCGCTGTGCCGAGCACGCTGGTCCCCGCCCCGACCACCGACCGCCCGACCGACACCGCGCCGGCCGATTTCGGCCCGACTGATCTCGGCTCGACTGATCTCGGCCGGACGCAGGACGGCCCGGGCGGCACCGCCCCGGCGGCCGACACCGACGCCGAGCTGATCGCGGCGGTCCGGGCCGGCCGCACCGAGGCCTACGCCACGCTCTACCGCCGGCACGTCGCGTCGGCCCGGGCGCTGGCCCGGCAGCTGGCGAGCTGCCCGGCCGAGGCCGACGACCTGGTCGCCGAGGCGTTCACGAAGCTGTTCGCCGTGCTGCTGCGCGGCGGCGGCCCGGACACGGCCTTCCGGGCCTACCTGCTGACCGCCCTGCGGCACGCCTTCCACGACCGGCTGCGCCGGGACCGCCGGGTCGAGCTGTCCGACGACATGGGCCGGCATGACCCGGGCGTCCCGTGGGAGGACCCGGCGATCTCCGGGCTGGAGTCGCGGCTGGCCGCCCGGGCCTTCACCGGCCTGCCCGAGCGGTGGCGGACCGTGCTGTGGCGCACCGAGGTCGAGCAGCGCAGCTCGGCCGAGGTCGCGTCCCAGCTCGGCCTGTCGCCCAACGGGGCGGCCGCGCTGGCCTACCGGGCCCGGGAGGGGCTGCGGCAGGCGTACCTGCAGGAGCACGTCCGGGCGGCCGCCCCGGACCGGCACCGGGTCGCGGTCGGCCGGCTCGGGGCCTGGGTCCGCGACGGGCTGCCGGCCGGCCAGCGGGCGGCGGTGGACTCCCATCTCGGCAGCTGTCCGGACTGCCGGACGCTGGCGACCGAGCTGGCCGAGGTGAGCGGCGCGCTGCGCCGGAACCGGCCGTGAGACCGCGGCGCCCGGATCCAGCCGGTCCCGGGCGCCGGGACAAGGCTGCGGCGTCCGGGACAGCGTCGTCCCGGGCGCCGCGGCCGGCTGCCGGTCAGGCGAAGGACACGATGGGGCAGTCGACGATGAAGCCGGAGGCGCCGAAGGTGCCGCCGCCGGGAGCGGTGATCCGGCCCTTCTGGGCCAGCCCGTCGATGGTGCCGGTGTCGGTCTGCCGGACGTTGGTCCGGGCGGCGACGTCGGCGGCGCTCCACTGAGCCAGGTGCACGTCCCAGAGCGGGCTGTAGCGGCCCTGGCCCGGGTTCCAGGCCAGCACGTTGAGCGGGTCGCCGTCGCCGGCGACGGCCGAGTTCAGGCCCTGGCGCTGCGGGTTGGCGGCGCCGGTCTGGCCGTTGACGAACCCGACCAGCTCGGCCCGGGCGGACGCGGTGCTGTCGTCACCGGCGCGGGGCGCGGCGTTCAGCTTCGGGGCCAGGGTGGCGTCCTCCAGGGCCGCGGCCAGCGGGTCGGTGGCGTCGGTGGAGACGTAGCGGACCGCCTTGCCGCCCTGGAAGCCGTCCGTCTCCCGGTAGGTGACGGTGAGCCGGGCGGTGTCGATGGCGACGACCTTGTCCGCCGCCTCCGTACGCAGGTCGATGCGGCCGTCACCGTTCTGGTCGCGGGCGATCTGCGGGGCGTTGTCGACGGTGCCGTCGGGACGCTGGATCAGCGGGCTGTAGCCGGCCTCGCCGACGGCGCCGGGGACGGCGACGGTGGGCGGGAAGCCGGTCGGGGCCTGGACGACCCGCTCCGGGGAGAAGTCCACGGTGGCCGGGAAGTTCACCACGCCGCTGGGAATCGTGACGTGCTGGACGGCGTCGGTGCCGGCGGCGTTGGCCAGCTTCTGGGACCTGTTCACGCCGATGGCCTGGGCCCGGTCGCCGTCGGAGCTGTCGAGCTGGAGGTAGTAGACCGTGCGGCCCTGGCTGGTCCCGCGGTGCAAGGGGAACGTCGCGGTGCCGTCGGGGTGCTCGACGGCACTGCGGATGAACAGCGTCGACCCGCCGGACGCGGCGGCCGTGCCGGCCGTGATCGGCACGGCCGCGGCCAGCGCGGCGACCGCGGCGGCGACGGGGAGAAGCGACCTGCGCATGGGGTGTGCTCCTGTGGTGTCGGAGGTGTTTCCTTCCGCCTGGTCAGTGCGCCGGGGCCGCGGTTCGTTACCGCCGGGACGGCCCGTTCCGCGGTTCGTCACATTCTTGGTCGGCGGCCCCGGCCGCCGTAGGGTCCGCGGGATGCGGGTGCTGGTGACCGGGGGAGCGGGGTTCATCGGGTCGCACGTCGCCGAGCGGCTGGTCGCCGCCGGTCACGGCGTCCGGGTCCTCGACGCGTTGCTGCCGGCGGTCCACGCGGCGCCGCCGTCGCTGCCGGCCGAGGTCGAGCTCGTCGTCGGCGACGTCCGGGACGCCGCCACCGTCGCGGCGGCACTGTCCGATGTGGACGCGGTCAGCCACCAGGCGGCGATGGTCGGGCTCGGCGTGGATCTCGACGACCTGCCGGCGTACGCGGGCTGCAACGACCTCGGCACCGCCGTGCTGCTCGCCGGAACGGCCCGGGCCGGGATCCGCCGGCTGGTGCTGGCCAGCTCCATGGTCGTGTACGGCGAGGGCCGGTACCGCTGCCGGGAGCACGGCGACGTGGCTCCCGGGCCGCGCCGGGTCCCCGACCTGGACGCGGGTCGCTTCGAGCCGCCGTGCCCGGTCTGCGGCGCGCCGCTGGACCCCGACCTGGTCGGCGAGGACGCTCGGCTGGACCCCCGCAACGTGTACGCGGCGACGAAGGTCGCGCAGGAGCACCTGGCCGCATCCTGGGCCCGGGTCACCGGCGGGACGGTGGCGGCGCTGCGCTACCACAACGTCTACGGCGCCCGGATGCCGCAGAACACCCCGTACGCGGGGGTGGCGTCGCTGTTCCGCTCGGCGCTGGCCCGCGGGGAGGCGCCCCGGGTGTTCGAGGACGGCGGGCAGCGCCGGGACTTCGTCGACGTCCGGGACGTCGCCGCGGCCAACCTGGCCGCACTGTCCACAGTGGACGCCGTCCGGGCCGGCACGCTGCGGGCGTTCAACGTCGGCAGCGGGCAGCCGCACACGGTCGGGGAGATGGCGGCGGTGCTGGCGGCGGCGTCGGGCGGGAAACCGCCCGCGGTCACCGGGGACTACCGGCTCGGCGACGTCCGGCACGTGACCGCGTCCTCGGCCCGCGCGGCGGACGAGCTGGGCTGGTCGGCCGGGATCGACTTCGAGGCCGGCATGACGGAGTTCGCGACGGCGCCGCTGCGCACCGCGGTCGGCTGAGCCCGGCGGCCCGGTCGGCCGCCACGCCGGTCGGCCGCCGCGCCGGTAGGCCGCCACGCCGGTCGGCCGCCGCGCCGGTCGGCCGCCGCGCCGGTAGGTCGGCCGCCGCGCCGGGGCGGGCCGAGCCCCGGCGGCCGGTCCGCCGCTGCGCTGCGGGGAGCGGTCCGGTCAGCGGGCCAGCTCGGTGAACCAGCGGCCGCGGTCGGTCCAGGCC
>DATINN010000131.1:0-12246 GCA_035474175.1 Mycobacteriales bacterium
AGCACCACGAAGACGTACGCCTGGAGCACCTGTACGAGGAGCTCGAAGAAAGTCATGATCAGCGCCATCAGGAACGACACCGGCGCGAAGATCACCGAGAAGTTTCCCACGGTGGTCAGGTAGACCGTGCCGACGGCGAAGATCGCCAGCAACAGGTGACCGGCCAGCATGTTGGCGAAGAGCCGGACCGCGAGCGTGAACGGCCGGAAGATGAAGGTCGAGGCGAACTCGATCGGGGTGATCAGCACGTACAGCGGCTTGGGCACGCCGGGCGGGAAGAGGTTGTTCTTCAAGTACGGCCCGACGCCCTGCTGCCGGATGCCGATGTAGTTGAACAGGATGTAGGTGATCGCGGCCAGCACCACCGGGAAGGCGAACCGCCCCATCGGGGAGATCTGCGCGAACGGGATGATCCCCATGATGTTGTTGATCACGATGAAGAAGAACAGCGATGCCAGGTAGGGCGCGAACCGCAGCCCCTCCTTGCCGATGACCTCGCGGGCGACGCCGTCCCGGACGAACGAATAGGCCGACTCCCCGAAGAACTGCAGGCGCCCGGGGACCATCTTGGGATTCCGGGACGCGGCCACGAAGAAGAACACCATCAGCGCGGTCGCGAGCCACAGGATGATCGTGATGCGGGTGATCGCGAAGTGGACCCCGAAGAGGTCGAAGGTCGCCAGCGGCTTGGGGAAGAACTCGAGCACGCTCGGTGCGCAGAAGCCGGGGTCGTCCGGTGGGCACTCGGAGGCGAGGACGATGCTGGCGCTCACGGGCACTCCCCTCTCACTCGGTCCTGCTCAATCGGTTCTGCTCATCCCGGCGCGCCGAATCTGACGACGACCAGGTACACCGCCGCGGCCAGACCGACCAGGACCCCGATCGCCTTGACGAAGGTCGTATCCAGCCAGAGATCGATCAACCATCCGATCCCGCCCCAGACGACCACGCCCGCGAACAACGTGCCGACGACCGCCCAGCCCTCGTTCGCACCGGACAATCCCGAGGGCTCGCGTCGGTCGGTCATGGCAGGCGTACGTTATCAGCCAGGTCGGAAGCGTCATGGACCCGCCCCCGGGTCAACTCCGGGCAAAGGATCTGGGATAATTCCCGGTCAGCGCGCCGGTGGGTCGACGTAGTAGATCTGCCCGGTCCACACCCGGCGCGCGTGCACCCCGGTCCAGGCGAAGGTGCCCGCCACCACCGACAGGCCGAACGCCTGCGGGTCCAGCCAGGGCTTGTCCCGGACGGTCACCAGCACGATCGCGAGCAGGATCACCTTGATCAGGTAGGTGCCCAGCGCGACCGGCAGGGTCAGCGAGTCGGCCACCCGCCCGGCCCAGGCCACCGCGTACGCGCTGACGGAGAAGAAGGCGACCACCAGGGCCAGCCCGGCCAGCACCCAGGCGGCGGCCCGGCCGTCCCGCAGCAGCCAGGCCAGCGGCGCGCCGACGACCGCGAGCAGCGCCGTCACCTTCAGGCCGGCCTTGACGTGGGAGAGGTCCCAGGGCTGGGGGGCGGCGGGGCCGGTCACCGGGCCGCCCGGTGGGACGCGCGCAGCCGCGGCACGCTGGAGAGCACGAGCGCGACGGCGGCCAGCGCGCCGACCACGGACAGCACCCGCAGCGGGTCGTCGATGATCGACATCGCCACCCCGCCGAAGGCCAGCAGCGCGGACCAGAAGTAGATCAGCAGCACGGCCCGGCGGTGCGAGTGGCCGATCTCCAGCAGCCGGTGGTGCAGGTGCAGCTTGTCCGGCGCGAACGGGGACCGCCCGGCCTTCACCCGCCGCACCACCGCCAGCAGCAGGTCGACCAGCGGCACGGCCAGCACGACCAGCGGCAGCAGGAACGGCAGGTACATCGGGAGCGTGTCCAGGGCCGCGCCGGCGAAGGTCTGCGAGTCGGCCTTGCTGGACGCGGTCACCGCCGAGGCGGCCAGGGTCAGCCCGATCAGCATCGAGCCGGAGTCGCCCATGAAGATCCGGGCCGGCGAGAAGTTGTGCGGCAGGAAGCCCAGGCAGGCGCCGGCCAGCACCGCGGTGAGCAGCGACGGCGCGAACGCGACGTCGCCGTAGCCCTCCCGGGCCAGGTGGTAGGAGTAGGCGAAGAAGGCCAGCGCGGCGATCGCCGACACCCCGGCGGCCAGCCCGTCCAGCCCGTCGATGAAGTTGATCGCGTTGATCGTGAGCAGGCAGAGCACCACGGTCAGGCCGACCGAGTCGTTGCGGGCGAACAGCAGCGTCCCGACCCCGCCGAAGGGCACGTAGAGCACCAGCAGCTGCACGCCCAGCAGCACCATCACGCCGGCCGCGAAGACCTGGCCGGCCAGCTTGGTCAGCGAGTCCAGCTCCCAGCGGTCGTCCAGCACGCCGAGCAGGCAGATGATCCCGCCCGCGATGAGCAGTGCCGTCGTCTCCGACCCGGTGTCGTACGTCCGGCGCAGCGTCGGCATGACGTGCGCGACCAGCAACGCCACCGCCATCCCGGCGTACATGGCGACGCCGCCGAGGCGCGGCGTCGGGATGGCGTGCACGTCGCGGTCGCGCGGCCGGGCGACCGCGCCCCACCGCCGCGCCGCCACCCGCACCACCGGTGTGAGCAGGAAGGTCACCGCGGCGGCGATGCAGCAGACCAGCGCGTACTCGCGCACTACCTATCCCCGGGCGTACGCCGGGTGGGCCTGGACGAGCTTCTCCACACCGGCCGCGACCTCGGCGGTCGAGTCCGGCTCGGTGACCGCCCGGGCGATCAGCCCGGCGATCTCGGTCGCGTCGGACTCCCGCATGCCCTGGGTGGTGATCGCCGGGGTGCCGACCCGGATCCCGGAGGCGGTCATCGGCGGCTGCGGATCGTAGGGGATGGAGTTCTTGTTCAGGGTGATGCGGGCCGCGTCGCAGCGGGTCTCCGCGTCCTTGCCGGTCACGTTCACGCCGCGCAGGTCGATCAGCGCCAGGTGGGTGTCGGTGCCGCCGGAGACCGGGCGCATGCCGGCCTGGTCCAGCCCGGCCGCCAGGGCCTGCGCGTTGGCGATGACCTGGCGCGCGTAGGCCTGGTATTCGGGCCGGGCCGCCTCCTTCAGCGCCACCGCCTTGGCCGCGACCGAGTGCATCTGCGGCCCGCCCTGGCTGAACGGGAACACGGCCTTGTCGATCGCCTTGGCCATGTCCTCCCGGCAGACGATCATGCCGCCGCGGGGACCGCGCAGGACCTTGTGCGTGGTGAAGCAGACGACGTCCGCGTGCGGCACCGGGGACGGGATGGCCTTGCCCGCGACCAGCCCGATGAAGTGGGCCGCGTCGACCATGAGCTTGGCCCCGACCTCGTCGGCGATCTGCCGGAAGACGGCGAAGTCGATCAGCCGCGGGTACGCCGTGGCGCCCGCGATGATCATCTTCGGCCGGTGCTCCCGGGCCAGGTCGCGGACCTGGTCGTAGTCGATCAGCTCGGTGTCCTCGCGCACCCCGTACGCCACCGTGTTGAACCACTTGCCGGAGAAGCTGACCTTGGAGCCGTGGGTGAGGTGGCCGCCGTGCGGCAGCGACATCGCCAGCACGGTGTCGCCGGGCTGGCAGATCGCCGCGTACGCCGCGAAGTTGGCGCTGGCGCCCGAGTGCGGCTGCAGGTTGGCGTGCTCGGCGCCGAAGAGCTCCTTGGCCCGGGCGATGCCGATCTCCTCGGCCTGGTCGACGACCTGGCAGCCGCCGTAGTAGCGCCGGCCCGGGTAACCCTCCGCGTACTTGTTGGACAGGGTCGAGCCGAGCGCGGCGAGCACGGCCGGGGAGGTGAAGTTTTCGCTCGCGATCAGCTGCAGGCCCGACCGCAGCCGGTCCAGCTCCCCCAGGACCACCCCGGCGATCTCGGGATCCTCGGCCTGGAGGGCGTCGAAGTCGGGTCCCCAGAAGGGCGTGCTGGTCATCGGATCGCTCCTCGCGCGGATCGGTGGCGGCTCCACTCCAGGGCCCTGGCGATACCGGGGACCCTATCCCGGTAGCCGCGCCGGGCCGGAGCCGGTCCGGCCACCGTGTCCAGCACGAAATCCACCCAGACGGCGGTCTGCTCGACCATGTCGCGCTGGGCCGGGTCGTTGTCGGTCGGGTCCTCCAGGTCGTACGCCTCGGTCACGTACGGCATGCCGGGACGCTGCCGCTGCTCCCGCAGCGCGCTGGTCCGCGCGACCAGCGCCCGCAGCCGGGCGCCGGCGTCGGTGGCCGGCAGGTCGTCGGTCGAGACGCCCTCGCTGAGGCGGGCCAGCTCACCCAGGGTGAAGGTCTTGTGCCGGGAGGCCAGCTGCAGCCGCCACACCGCCCGGACGTGCTCGGCCGTGGAGGCGATGATCAGGTCGGCGCCGGCCACGGCCTCCCGGGTCAGCCGGGTGGAGCGGGCCCCGGCCACCGCGGCCGCGTCCACCCCGGCCCGGCGCAGCGCGCTCGCGGTCCCGGGCTCGACCGGGCGGTCCGGCGTCGCCCAGGTCCCGGCGCTGCCGACGAGCACCTCGGCCGCCGCCGAGGGGCCGAGTCTGGCCCGCAGCCCCGCCCGGATCAGCAGCTCCGCGGCAGGAGACCGGCAGACGTTGGCGGTGCAGACGCAGAGGACGTGCGCGGGATCGCCCATCACCTAAGGTTACGTCCGTCCCGGCGGTTGGTCCCCGCTCGCCGCTCAGCCGGCCTCGACCAGCTCCGGGACGACTTCCTGCAGCTGGGGCAAGGTGATCTTGCCCGGGCGGAGCAGCTTGGGCACGACCCCGCTGACGTCCACGATCGTGGACGGGGCGGGGTCGATGCACATGCCGCCGTCCAGGTAGACGGCGACCGCGTAGCCGAGCTGCTCCTGGGCGTCGGCGGCGGTCAGCGGCACCCGCTTGCCGGTCAGGTTGGCCCCGGAGACGGCCAGCGGGCCGGTCCGGGCCAGCAGCTCCAGCGCCACCGGGTGCAGCGGCATCCGGATCGAGACGTTGCCCCGGCTGTCGCCGAGGTCCCAGGCCAGCGACGGGGCGTGCTCGATGACCAGGGTCAGCGCGCCCGGCCAGAACGCCTCCACCAGCGCCCGTACGGACGGCTGCACCATCAGGGTCAGCCCGTCCAGCCCGGCCCAGCTGCCGACCATGACCGGGATCGGCAGGTCCCGGCCGCGGCCCTTGCTGGCGGCCAGCGCGTCGACCGCGGCCGGCTGGAAGGCGTCGGCGGCCAGCCCGTACGAGGCGTCGACCGGCATGACGACCAGCTCGCCGCGCCGGATCGAGTCGACCGCGGCCTCCAGCCCCTCGGCCCGCTCGCCCGGGTCGGCGCAGTTGTAGGTCAGGCTCAAGGCCTCTCCCTCGATCGTCGGTGGATGCGGGCGGCCGGGCGTCGCCCGCGGGGCACGGGAGGCGCCGCTAGAACGACTCGATGCTCAGCGAGGTGGTGGCCAGCGCCGGCAGCTCCTGCCCGTTGGCCAGGTAGTCCCAGGTCGCGAGGCCGATCATGGCCCCGTTGTCGGTGGACCAGCGCAGCGGCGGCAGGCTCAGCCGCACCCCCTGCTCCGCGCACAGCTGGGCTGCGGCGGCCCGCAGCGGCGGGCTGGCGGCCACGCCTCCGACGATGACCAGGCACTCGGACGGGTTCGCGGCCAGCGCCACCCGGCACTTGGCCAGCAGCACGTCCATCACCGCGGCCACGAAGCTGGCCGCCACGTCGGCCGGCGGCGCGTCCGGGTGGGCGGCCAGGAACCGCTCCACCGCCGACTTCAGCCCGGAGAAGGAGAAGTTGAGCCCGTCGGTCAGCATCGGCCGCGGGAACGGGAACCGCGCCGTCCCGGTCGCGGCCAGCTTGTCCACCACCGGCCCGCCCGGGTAGCCCAGCCCCAGCATCCGGGCGACCTTGTCGTACGCCTCCCCGACGGAGTCGTCCACGGTCGAGCCGAGCAGCGTGATCGTGGCCGGGTCGGCCATCCGGGCCAGGAACGTGTGGCCGCCGGAGACGAGCAGGATGATCGCCGGGTAGTCGACCCGGCGCTCCTCCAGGTCGGCGCTGCGCAGGTGGCCGCGCAGGTGGTTGATGCCGAGCACCGGCACGTCCCAGCCCTGGCCGAGCCCGGCGGCGGTGCTCACCCCGACCATGAGCGAGCCGATCAGGCCCGGGCCCCTGGTCACCCCGATCGCCCGCAGCGCGCGCGGGTCGATGGCCGCGTCCTCCAGCACCATCCGTACGGTCGGGATGATCTTGTCGATGTGGGCCCGGCTGGCCATCTCCGGGTAGACGCCGCCGTAGCGGTTGTGCAGCGCGACCTGGGACGCGGTCGAGGCCGCGACGACCTGGCCGTCCCGGTCGACCAGCGCGACGCTGGTGTCGTCGCACGACGTCTCGATCCCGAGCACCAGGTCGTTCACGAGAGCACCTTCGCGATCTGCTCGGCCGGGACGGCGCCGACCCGCTCGACCTTCGGCTCCGGCAGGTTGCAGTTGACCAGCGTGGACGGGACCGTCGCGCGCGGGCCGTCGTCGATGACCAGGTCGGGCGCGCCGACCAGCTGGGTCAGCACGTCGGCGCACTCCTCCGGAGTGTCCTGGCCGGACAGGTTGGCGCTGGTGACCAGCAGCGGGCCGGCGGCACGCAGCACCTCCAGCAGGACGGTGTCGTCCGGGATGCGGACGGCGATCTCGTCCCGGCCCGCCAGCCAGGCCGGCGCCCGGGCCGGGTCCAGGCCGAGCGCGAGCGTCAGCGGCCCGGGCGAGAACGCGGCCAGCAGCTGCCGGGCCGGCCCGGTCACGTCCGCGCCCAGCTCCTCGGCCTGCTCGGGCGAGGCCACCATGATCGGGATGTTGCGGGTCAGCGGCCGCTGCTTGAGCGCGAACAGCCGGGCCAGCGCGGCGTCGTCGCCGGGCCGGACGGCCAGGCCGTACACGGTGTCGGTGGGCAGCAGCACGATCCCGCCGGCCTGCAGGGTCTCGACCACCTGGGCCGGGTCAGTCATCGGTGCCCCTTCCCCCGAACAGCGGGGAGGTGTCGGTGAGCGGGGCGGCGGCGCGCTCCCGGGTCGGGTCGATCGTGGGCCGGCCGGCGGTGATCCAGTTGAGCACCCGGACGTCCGGGCCGGCGATGCCGCTGTCCTTGACCACCACGCCCGGCAGCAGGTCGGCCACCTCGGTCCGGAAGTCACCGGCGACGAGCACCTCGGGAGCGGCCACCGCGATCCCCGTCAGCGGGCCGTGCGTGTAGCGCGGCTCCCCCAGGCCGAACAGGCCCGCGTACGCCCGGCCGGCGCCGGCGTTGCGCAGGCACAGCACCGGCGCGCCGTCCCCGGCCTGCGCGGCCATCAGCTCCAGCGAGTCGGCGGTGGCGATGCCGACGCCGAGCGCGAACGCGAGCCCGTCGGCGTACGCGACCCCGGTCCGGACCGCGGTCAGGTTGCCCGGGCCGACGTCGACGGCGATCCGGCCCAGGTCGGCGACGGTGGCGCCGACCTCGTGCAGGAGCGCGGCGACGAGCCCGGGCAGGTCGCGCCGGGCCGGGGGCACGCCCTCCAGCGCCCGGGTCGCGATCACCCGGCCGTCCCGCGCCAGCGCGGCGGCGAAGGTGGCGGTCGAGGTCTCGATCGACAGCGAGAGCGTCACGCCGCCGCCTCGCTCTCGATCTGCGCCGGCACGCCGGCCCAGCGGGCGCCGTGCGCGGTGATCGTGACGTCCCGGCTGTCCTCGCCGGCGAGGTCGAGGGTGACCGCGAGGTGCTCGGGCAGCTCGGCCGCCACCAGCCCGCCCCACTCGACGAACGTCACCGACTCGGCCAGCTGCTCCTCCAGCCCGAGGTCGCGGAACTCGGCCACGTCGGCGAGCCGGTAGGTGTCGATGTGCAGCACCGGCACCCGGCCGCCCGCGTAGAACTGGGCCAGCATGAACGTCGGGCTGGTCACCTGCTCGGGCGAGCCGAGCGCGGCCGCGGCCGCGGTGACGAACGTGGTCTTGCCGGCCGCGAGCTCGCCGTGCAGCAGCACGACGTCACCGGGCCGAAGGTGCCGGGCGACCGCCGCGGCCACCCGGGCCGTGCGGCTGGGGGACTCCGCCGCCACCCGGACGCTGTCTGTAGTCATGTCTCCGCGCTGTGTTCCTGGACTGCTCTTCCGGAAGTTCAGAGGATACGGCGAGGTCTCGAATCGGTTGCCCTAAGGGGCAGTTCGGGCCGGGGAGCCAACTATTCCGGCTCCCGGAGCGTCCCACCGACGACAGGATTTCTCGGTGGGGAGTGTCATGACCGGTTCCGTACGGGTCGGGGTGCTCGGGTCGCTGACCGTGACGGTCGGGACCCGGCCGCAGGAGGCGCCGCGCGCGGAGGTCGTTCGCGGGTTGCTGGGGGTGCTGCTGCTGGCCGGCCGCGAGCCGCTGTCGGTGGATCGGCTCATCTCGGTCGTCTGGGACGACCGGGCCGGGCACACCCGGCCGGCGTCGGTGCACGTCGCCGTGACGCGGCTGCGGGCGTGGCTGGACGAGGTCGGCCTGGAGGCCGAGGTCGCCCGGGAGGGCTGCGGATACCGGTTGGTGCACGAGTTCGACCTCGACCTCGACCGGCTGGCCGAGCCGGGCGCGGCCGAGGAGCCCGCGGCCGAGCGGTGCCCGCGGCTGGCGGCGGCGCTGGAGCGCTACCGCGGCCCGGTGCTGGCCGACGTCATCCGGCTCGGGCGGTCCGACCCGCTGGTGCTCGGCGCCGAGCGGCTGGTGCTGCGGCGCTGCCTGGAGCTGGCCGACGTGGCCGAGGCCACCGGCCGGCCCGCGATCGGGATCGGGCCGCTGGAGACGTACACGTCCTGCGACCCGTACGAGGAGATGGTGCAGGCGCGGCTGGTCGAGCTGCTGGCCGCGGCCGGGCGGCCGAAGGCGGCGCTGGCCCGCTACGAGCAGGCCCGGGCGCTGCTGCGGGCCGAGCTCGGCGTCTCCCCCAGCCCGCGGCTGCGCCGCGCCGCCGCGAAGGTCGCCGCCTAGCGCGTGTCTCACGAGTGTCGCTGGCGCCGCCGGATACTCGTGAGACACGGCCTAGCGCCTGCGGGCGGTCGTGAAGCGCGGCCGCCCGCTCAGGTCCCGGTGGTCCCGGACGTCGGCCCAGCGGGCGAACACCGCCGGCACCGACTCGCCCTGCAGGTCGGCGTGCTCGACGCCGACCATCCCGCCCGGCCGCAGCAGCCGGGCCGCCGCCCGCTCCACCGCCCGCACCACGACCAGCCCGTCCGCGCCGCCCCAGAGGGCGGCGGGCGGGTCGTGCTCGGCCACCTCGCGCTCGACCCGGCCCCCGACCGGGATGTACGGCGGGTTGGCCGTGACCAGGTCGACCGTGCCGTCCAGCTCGGCCAGCACCGACGGGTCGGCCACGTCGCCCTGGTGCAGCGTGACCGGCAGCCCGGTCCGGGACACGTTGCGGGCGGCCCAGGCCAGCGCGTGCTCCTCCAGCTCCACCGCGTGCACGGTCACCCCGGGGGCCTCGTCCGCGATCGCCAGCGCGACCGCGCCCGACCCCGAGCACAGGTCCACCACCAGCCCGCCCGGCGGCACGACCGACAGCGCCCAGTCGACCAGCACCTCGGTCTCCGGCCGGGGCACGAACACCCCGGGCCCGACCGCCAGCTCCAGCCGCCGGAACCCGGCCACCCCGGTCAGGTGCTGCAGCGGCACCCGGTCCGCCCGCTCCCGCACCAGCTCGGCGTACCGCTCGGCCGCGTCGGCCGGCAGCCGGTCCAGCAGGACCAGGCGGGACCGCGACACCCCCAGCACGTACGCGGCCAGCTCCTCGGCGTCGTGCCGGGGCGACGGCACCCCGGCCGCGGCCAGGACCGCGGCCGCGTCCCTAACCTCCGGCAGCACCGGCGAGCAGCGCGTCCGTGTCGGCCTTCTCCAGCGCGGCGATCACGTCGTCCAGCGCCCCGTCCAGGACCTGGTCCAGGTTGTAGGCCTTGTAGCCGACCCGGTGGTCGGAGATGCGGTTCTCCGGGAAGTTGTACGTCCGGACCCGCTCGCTGCGGTCGACCGTGCGGACCTGGGACCGGCGGGCGTCGGAGGCCTCCTTGTCCGCCTCCTCCTGGGCCAGCGCCAGCAGCCGGGACCGCAGCACCCGCAGGCCGGCTTCCCGGTTCTGCAGCTGGGACTTCTCGTTCTGCATGGACACGACGGTGCCGGTCGGCACGTGCGTGATCCGGACGGCCGAGTCGGTGGTGTTGACGCTCTGGCCGCCCGGCCCGGAGGACCGGTAGACGTCGATGCGCAGGTCGTTGGGGTCGATGTGGACGTCGACGTCCTCGGCCTCGGGCAGCACCAGCACGCCGGCCGCGCTGGTGTGGATGCGGCCCTGCGACTCGGTCGCCGGCACCCGCTGCACCCGGTGCACGCCGCCCTCGTACTTCAGCTTCCGCCAGACCCCCGCGTCGGCCTTGCCCCGCACGGCCACCGTGACGTCCTTGTAGCCGCCGAGGTCGCTCTGCTCGGAGTCGAGGATCTCGGTCTTCCAGCCCTGCCGCTCGGCGTAGCGCAGATACATCCGGAGCAGGTCGGCGGCGAACAGCGCCGACTCGTCGCCGCCCTCCCCCGCCTTGACCTGGAGGATGACGTCCTTGCCGTCGTTGGGGTCGCGGGGCAGCAGCAGCTCGCGCAGCTTCTCCTGCAGCGCCGCCCACTTCTCCTGCAGCTGCTCGGCCTCGGCCGCGAACGACGCGTCCTCGCCGGCCAGCTCGCGCGCGGTCTCCAGGTCGCCGGCCGTCGCCTCCAGCTGGTGGGCGGTGTCCGCGATCTGGGTCAGCTCGGCGTAGCGCCGGCCGAGGCGACGGGCCAGCGCCTGGTCGGAGTGCACCGACGGGTCGGCCAGCCTGCGCTCCAGCTCGGCGTGCTCGGCCAGCAGGGCCGGCAGGCTCTCCGGGGTCTCCATCGTTGCCTCCCTCCAGATACGCGAACGACGCCCACCCCCTCGGGGGTGGGCGTCGCGGGCAGAGCTAGCTGCCGGTGCGGGTGCGCTTGCCGTAGCGCTGCTCGAACCGGGCCACGCGGCCGCCGGTGTCGAGGATCTTCTGCTTGCCCGTGTAGAACGGGTGGCACTGCGAGCACACGTCGGCGTGGATCACGCCGTTGGCAGCGGTGCTGTGGGTCGTGAACGAGGCCCCGCAGGAGCAGGTGACCGTCGTCTCGACGTAGTCAGGGTGGATTCCGGGCTTCACGATGGGTCCTCTCGTAGGTGGCCGCCGGGTCGCCTGTCGTGCATGGCGTGAACCGGTGCCGAGGTCGTGCTCGATCGGGCTCGCCGGCCGTCTCGCGGTCGGCCGACACAGTGTGCCAGAGCGGCGCACTGACCCTGTAACGGCCTGGCTGATCAGGTATTCCGCAGCGCCGCCATGCAGATCACGTCGTGCCGGACGCCCTCCCAGAGCAGGCCGCCGCGCTTGACCCCCTCGACGGTGAAGCCGCTCTTCGCGTACGACTTCTGCGCCTGTTCGTTGAAGTCGAAGACCTCCAGCTCGACCCGGTGAAGGCCGAGCTCGCCGAAGGCGAACTCGAGCGCCAGGCCGGTGGCCTCGGTGCCGAGGCCCTCGCCGTGCCGGCGCTCCAGCGCGATCCGCCAGCTCGCCGACTCGTTGTCCCGGTCGATCTCGTTCAGGGCGCAGTCGCCGAGCCAGCTGCCGTCGGCCGTGTCGACGATGGCCCAGTCGTACCGGTCGGGGGCGTCGGCGCGGCTGCGGCACCAGGCCACGATGTCGGTCCGGGTGAACGTGCGGTGCGTCCCGGTCAGCCGGAGCTGCTCGGGGTCCTGCACGGCCCGCAGCTGGTCGTCCACGTCCCGCTCGTCGAGCGGTCGCAACGTCACCCGCGGGCCGCGCAGGGTCGCGATCATCAGTCCTGACCCGGGGCGGTCTTCGCGATCTGCATGAGGAACTCGATGTTGGTCCGGCTCTGCTTGAGCCGGTCCAGCAGCAGCTCGATCGCCGACTCCGGGTCCAGCGCGTTGAGCACCCGGCGCAGCTTGTGCACGATCGCCAGCTCGTCCGGGGCCAGCAGGATCTCCTCCTTGCGGGTGCCGGACGCGATCACGTCCACCGCCGGGAAGACGCGCTTGTTGGCGATCTTGCGGGAGAGGATGAGCTCGGCGTTGCCGGTGCCCTTGAACTCCTCGAAGATCACCGTGTCCATCGTCGACCCGGTCTCGATCAGGGCGGTGGCCAGGATCGTCAGCGAGCCGCCGTTCTCGATGTTGCGGGCCGCGCCCAGGAACCGCTTCGGCGGGTAGAGCGCGGTCGAGTCGACACC
>DATINN010000132.1:0-13950 GCA_035474175.1 Mycobacteriales bacterium
AGACCGGCTCCCGGCTGCTGATGCGGGCCTGCCGGCTGGCCGGGGAGCCGGCCCGCGGCCTGGCCGAGTACGCGCGGCTGCGGGCCGTGCTGGCCGACGAGCTCGGCACCGACCCGGCCCCCGAGACCCAGGCCGTGCACACCGCCCTGCTCCGCAACGAGCGGCCCGAGCCGGTCCCGGGTGCCCGCGGCCCGGCCGGGGACGGGCGGCTGGTCGGGCGGGCGGGGGAGTCCGGGACGCTGGCCGACCGGTGGGGCCGGACGGCGGCCGGCCAGGCCGGGACGGTGCTGCTGACCGGGGCGGACGGGCTGGGCAAGACCCGGCTGGCCGAGGAGCTGGCCGCGCTGGCCGCCGGCACCGGCGGGCGGGTGCTGCGGGCGCGCTGCTACGGCACCGAGCGGTCGCTGTTCCTGCAGCCGCTGGCCGACGCCCTCCGGCCGGTCGTCACCGGCCTGCCGGCGGCGGTGCTGGCCGAGCTGGCCGGTCCGGACTCGGCCGCGCTGAGCACCGTGCTGCCCGACCTCGACGCCGTCCTCGGCCCGGCCGCGCCGCTGGAGGCCGGTCCCGACGTCCGGCTGCGAGCGGCGTTCGCCGGGCTGACCGGGTTCCTGCGCCGGCTGGCCGGCCGCGGCCCGGTCCTGCTGGTGCTGGACGACCTGCAGGAGGCCGGCCTGACCACCGTCGACTTCCTGCACCACCTGGCCCGGCACTCGGCCGGGGCGGCGCTGCTGGTGCTGGCGGTGGTGCGGACGGGCGAGGGCGAGGAGGCCACGACCCGCCTGGCCGACGTCGCGACCGAGCTGCCGGTGCGCCCGCTGGTCCCGGCGGCGGTGGCCCGGCTGGCCGCGGACTCCGGCCGGGCCGAGCTGGCCGACGAGCTCTACCGCCGCACCCGCGGCCACACCCTGTTCGTGGTGGAGACGCTGCGCGGGCTGCGCGCGGGCGAGCCCGGCATCCCCGGCTCGCTGCGGGACGCGGTCACGGCCCGGGTCCGCCGGCTGGGTCCGGAGACCGAGGAGCTGCTGCGGGCGGCCTCGGTGCTGGGGCCGCCGTTCGACCCGCACACGCTGGCCGGCCTGCTCGGCATCCCCGACCCGGACGCGACCCGGCGCTGCGAGCGGGCGCTGGACGCGGCCCTGCTGGCGGTGGCCGGCGACGCGTACGAGTTCGTCAACGACCTCGCCCAGGAGGTGCTGTACGCGACGACGCCGGCGCCGACCCGGGTGCAGCACCACCGGCGGGCCGCGGACCTGCTGGCCGGCCGGCCCGAGGCCGCGGCCGTGCACGCGGCCGCCGCCGGCCAGCCGATGCGGGCGGCGCGGGCGTGGCTGCGGGCCGGCGAGGAGTCGCTGCGCCGCTGGGCCGCGGCCGACGCCGAGGCGTTCCCGGACCGGGCCCTGGCCCTGCTGTCCACTGTGGACGACCCGGGCCGGGCCGAGCTGTGCGGGCGGCTGCTGCTGGTGCGGGGCCGGGCCCGGGAGGCCCGCGGCGCGTACGACGGGGCCTGGGCCGACCACCAGCAGGCGGTGGAGCTGGCCCGGGAGGCCGGGGACCAGCGGCTGGAGATGGCGGCGCTGCGGCAGCTCGGCGGGGACGCGCTGGTCGGCAACGGGCGCTCCAGCGAGCTGTGCGTGTCCTACCTGGAGGCCGGGGTGCGGATCGCGCACACGCTCGGCGACCGGGTCAGCGCGGCCGACCTGCTGGGCCGGCTGGCGGTGGTCTCGGCCAACCAGCTCCGCTTCGACCTGGCCGTCCACCATGGACGGTCCGCTGTGGACGTCGCCCGGGCCGCGGCCGACCCGGCCGCGCTGGCCGCCGCGCTCGACGGCCTGAAGACGCCGTACGCGTACCTCGGCGACCTGGACGGGCTGCGGCCGGTGCTGGCCGAGCTGGAGCCGTTGCTGCGCGGGCAGGGCGACCTGTGGCGGTTGCAGTGGACGGTGCTGGAGTCGGCGTTCCCGGCCGTCGCGGTGGGGGACTGGGACGCCGCGGTGGAGCGGATCGCGGCCGCCCGGGCGCTCAACCGGCGCAGCCGGTTCGGGGCGTACGAGTCCTGGTTCGTGGCCCACGACGGGTGGGTGGCGCGGCTGCGCGGGGACCTGGACGCGGCGGTCGCGGCCGGGCAGGAGGCGGTGGCGCTGGCCGGCCGGGACGCCGGCGGGCACCCGTGGTGGTCGGCGGCCGCGTACGCGTTCCTGGGCACGACCCTGCTCGCGGCCGGGGACCGGGCCGGGGCGGTCGCGGCCCTCGGCACCAGCGTGGCGACGGCGACGGACATCGGCGCGGACGGGTTCCTGCTGCGCGGGCTGGGGCCGCTGGCGGAGGCCACCGGCGACCCGGACCTGCTGGCCCGGGCGGACGCGCTGCTGGGCGGGATCACCGCACCGGCCGGCGGGGCCTGGTTGCTGGGCGCGGACGTCTACCTGGCCGTGGCCCGGGCCTGGATCGCGGCCGGGCGGCCGGAGCGGGCGCGGGCCGTGCTGGACCGGTTCCTGCCCGCGGCCGAGACCGGCTGGCCGGTCCTGGTCGCGCTGGCCGGCGACGTCGCCGCCGGCTGCGCCGCCGACGCGGGGTCGGCGGCCCGCCTGCACGACCGCGCCGCCGCACTGGCGACCCGCCACGGCGTCGCCCTGCCGCCCCACCTCACCCCGGCCGCCCGCTGAGCCCGGCCGCCCGCTGACCCCGGCCGCCCGCCGACCCCAGCCATCCGCTGAGCCCAGCCACCCGCTGAGGTCGGCGGCCGCGTCTGCCCCGGCCGCGCCGCGGCCGGGGCTGGGCGGCGGCGGGTCAGATGAGCTCGGCCAGGAGGGTGGCGGCGCGGGCCGCGGCGCCGGGATCGACGGGGAGGTAGTCGACCTCGCGGCCGATCTCGGCCGCGATCGCGGCCGCCAGCTGGTCCGGCGCGGTCTCCTCCCAGCTCAGCCGGCGCCCGGCCCGGTGCCGTTCCAGCCGGTGTCGCACGTGGACGGTCTGCTCGAAGTGGTTGCGCAGCGGGACGTACAGGAAGGGGCGCCGGCAGGCGGTCAGCTCCATCGTGGTGGACAGTCCACCCTGGACGATCGCGAGGTCGCTGGCGGCGAGGTGCCGGTAGAGGTCGGGCACGTACGGCAGGACCTCCAGCCCGGGCGCCGCCGGCACCACGGACGGGTCGATCCGCGGCCCGGTGACCAGGACGGTCCGCAGTCCCGGCACCAGCCGCTGGGCCACCGGGTGCGCCGCCGCCACCCGCCGCAGCAGCACCGTCCCCACCCCGGAGCCGCCGACCGCCACCACGCACACCCGCTCGTCCGGGCCGTAGCCCAGCTCCGCCCGCAGCGCCGGCCGGTCGGCGACCGAGGCCGGGTCGAACCCGGTGACGTAGCCGGAGAAGTCGAAGTGGGCCCGGGTCCAGTCCGGGATGCCCGGCAGCCCCGGCCCGAGCGGCAGCGGCACCAGGTCGCCGGGGTCGCCGACGAACACCGACCGGTCCCGCAGCCGGGGGAACCGCGCCACCTGCTCCACCATCTCGGCGTTGTAGTCCGCGGTGAGGTCGGCCTCGTCGCCGACCGGCACCCAGCCGACGAAGTCGGTCAGCCACGCGTACGCCGCCGTCTTCAGCTCCGGGTTCTCGTGCAGGAAGTGGTCGAGGTCCCAGGCCTCGTCCCCGATCCAGAGGTCGTACGGCTCGGCCTCGGCCACGTCGGCGAAGACCATGACGTTGGCGACCAGGATCTCGTCCATCCGCCGGATGGCGGCGAACGCGTGCAGGTCGTGCTCGCCCGCCTCGGCCTCGATGTGGGCCGACTCGCTGGCCAGGAAGGCCGACGCCGGGTGCACCCGCTCGCCGGCCCGGCGCAGCACCTCGGTCACCGGGTGCTGGGCCAGCCAGTCGATCTCCAGCCCGGGCCGGGCCCGGCGCAGCTCGCGGGCGATCGCGACGTCCCGGGCCGAGTGCCCGAGCCCGATCGGGGAGCTGAGGAACAGCGCCCGCTTCGGCCGGTCCAGCGGCCGGGTCCAGCGCCGGACCGCCGGCGCCGGCGCGGCCGGCAGCATCGACCGGATCAGGTGGTTGACCACCACCGGCTCCCGGGCCTGCGGCAGGTGCCCGGCGCCCTCCAGCGTGACGAACCGGCCGCCGGTCAGCTCGGCCACCAGCGCGCTGCGCTCGATCGGCTGGCACCGGTCGCCGGCGCCGTGGATCGTCAGCACCGGGCAGCGGACCTCGGCCAGCAGGGCCTCGGTCGCGGCCTTCGTGGTCGTCGCCCGCGGCGCGTCGTGGTGCAGGAGCAGCGTCTCCGGCGTGGTCTCCAGCGCCCAGCCGATCGCGTCCTCGTACGGCTTGGTCGAGTGCGGCTCGGTCAGCAGCTGGTCGAAGAAGAACTCGACGAACCCGCGGTAGTCCCGCAGCCAGTAGTGCCGGTTGGACTTGGCCCAGCCCTCGCCGGTGTCCAGCGGCGCGTCGAAGTCGTGCCGGGCCCGGTCCGGCAGCGGCGGGGTCAGCGACGACATCTGCGGGGCGATGGCGACGACGGCCTCGACCCGGTCCGGGTGCCGGGCCGCGGTCAGCAGGCTCAGCCAGCCGCTGAAGCAGAGGCCGACGAACAGGGCCGAGCCGATCCCGGCCGCGTCCATGGCCGCCAGCGTGTCCGCCACCATCTCCACGTCCCGGTACGCGTCCACAGTGGACGGCCGGTCGGACCGGCCGTTGCCGCGCGGGTCGACGGTGAGCACGGTGGCGTGCCGGGCCAGGTAGGGGACCTGTGCCTTCCACACCCGCGAGTGCACGATCGGGTCGACCGGCGGGAAGACCACGGCGGCCGGCCCGCTGCCGAACACCTCGTACCCGACCTTGACGCCGTCGCGCTCCACGTAACCCTCGACGTCCGGCTGCATCGCCCGCACGGCACCCACCCCTCCCGGTCCGGCCGAGCGTCCCGCGGGCCATTGCAGCCCGGTTGCAACCCGGCTGCAACCCCGCTGCAAGACCGGGCGGCACCCTCCCGGCATCCGACCGTACGAGGAGAGGACGCAGATGACCGTCGACGAGGGCAGGCTGAACGAGTTCCTGGGTCGTTTCGTGGGCGACCTGGGCGCGACCGTCGCGGCCGGCGCCGTGGTGCTGGGCGACCGGCTCGGGCTCTACAAGGCACTGACCGCCGGTCCGGCCACCGGGGCCGAGCTGGCCGAGCGGACCGGCACCGACACCCGCTACGTCACCGAGTGGCTGCGCGGGCAGGCCGCCGGCGGCTACGTCACCTACGAGGCCGGCTCCGACCGCTACTCGCTGACCGACGAGCAGGCCTTCGCGCTGACCGACCCGGACGGGCCGGTGTTCCTGCCCGGCGCGTTCCAGCTGGCGCTGGGGGCGCTGAAGGCGGAGCCGCGGATCGCGGCGGCGTTCCGGTCCGGCGCCGGGCTGGGCTGGGGCGAGCAGGACGGGGACGTGTTCGACGGCTGCGAGCGGTTCTTCCGCCCGGGTTACTCGGCCAACCTGACCTCGGCCTGGATCCCGGCCCTGGACGGCGTGGAGGCCAAGCTGCGGGCCGGGGCGTCGGTGGCCGACGTCGGCTGCGGGCACGGCGCGTCCACCGTGCTGATGGCGCAGGCCTACCCGGCGTCCCGGTTCGCCGGCTCCGACCTGCACGAGGGCTCGATCGAGCGGGCCCGCAAGCGGGCCGCGGACGCGGGCGTGTCCGACCGGGTCGGCTTCGCCGTGGCCGGCGCCCAGGACTTCGCCGGGGCCGGCTACGACCTGGTCACCACCTTCGACTGCGTGCACGACATGGGCGACCCGGTCGGTGCCGCCCGGCACGTCCGGGACGCGCTGTCGCCCGAGGGCACCTGGCTCATCGTCGAGCCGGCGGCCGGGGACACGGTCGCGGACAACATGAACCCGGTCGGCCGGGTCTACTACTCGTTCTCCACCTTCCTGTGCGTGCCGAGCGCGCGCTCCCAGCCGGGCGGGTACGCGCTGGGCGCGCAGGCGGGCGAGGCCGCGATCCGGCAGGCGATCACCGACGCCGGGTTCACCCGGTTCCGCCGGGCCGCCGAGACCCCGTTCAACATCGTCTACGAGGCCCGCCCCTAGCGCGGTCCACCCCGGGTGGCACCGGGGGCCGGCGGGGAGGCTTGCCGTGCTGGGCAAGATGACGGCATGGACGAGCTGACCCGCCGGTTGTGGCACCGCTTCGAGGTCATCCACGACGTCGTCTACTTCGACCCCCGGGTGGCCGCGGCGGCCAAGGCGCTGGGCCTGCGCGGCTACTGGATGGGCTACTTCGCGTTCCGGGCCGCGCCGCTGGGGCCGGTCGGGCCGGCGGTGGTGACCGCCGTCTTCTACGGCTTCCACCGGTCCCGGGTGGAGCGGGCGCTGCCGGACGCCTGGACGTACACGACCCCGGAGGCGGCGATCGCCGCCCGCGAGGCCGCGATCGACGAGGCGTTCGCCGACTTCACCGGCCTGGACGAGGCGGCCGACCTGGCCTGGCGGGCGGCGCAGGCCGCCGACACGGCCGGGCGCCCGCTCGCCGCCGCCAACCAGGCGCTGCCCCGCCCGGCCAGCCCCCGGGTGGCGCTCTGGCAGGCCACCGCCGTGCTCCGGGAGCACCGCGGCGACGGTCACAACGCCGTGCTGGTCGCCCGCGGCATCGGCCCGGCCGAGGCGCACCTGCTCAAGGGCGGCGCGGGCGAGTCCGACGTGGACGTGCTCCGGACCGGGCGCGGCTGGCCGGACGACGAGTGGGCCCGGGCCCGGGAGCGCCTGGGCGACCTGCTCGACGCCGACGGCCGCCTCACCGCCGCCGGCCGGGCCGAGCACGACGCGATCGAGGCCGCGACCGACCGGGCCGCCCGCCGGCCCTGGGAGGCGCTGGGCGAGGCCGACGCCACCCGGCTGCTCGACCTGCTGCACCCGGTGGCGGCCGCGACGGTCGGCACCGGGCTGGTGCCGCAGCCCAACCCGGTCGGGCTGACCTGGACGGGCGCGTGACCGAGCCCGGCACCAGCCCGGCCAGCCGGGCCCGCGACCACATGGCCAACGAGCGGACCTGGCTGGCCTGGGTCCGGACAGCGGCGAACGTGATGATCGTGGGCCTGGCCGTGGCCCGGTTCGGGTCCGGCGGCGACCCCACCGCGTACACGCTGGTGGCGGGGGCGCTGCTGGTGGCCGTGGGCGGGGTCGGGCTGTTCTACGGGACGGACCGCTACCGGGCGACCAACCGCGAGCTGGAGTCCGGCCGGTACGTCACCGGGGCCGGCACCCGCGGCCCGACCCTGGCCGCGGTCGTCCTGATGGCCACGATCGTGATCGCCCTGGTCCTGGTCCTGATCGGCGGTGCCGACTAGAGCCCGCGGTACGCCCCGCCGTTCACGTGCAGCACCTGGCCGGTGACGTGCCCGGCCTCCGGGCCGGCCAGGAAGGCGCCGGGTGGGTGCAGCGGCGCCGGGCGGGCACCGACGGGCGCAGCTCACCAGCCTGCTGCGGATCCTGCTGGCCGACCTGACCGAGCGCGCGGGCGCGGCGCCGGTCGACGACGGCGGGTTCTGAGGCTCAGCTCCAGCCGTAGTGGCTGCGCAGCTGGGCCGCGACCCGGTCGAACCGGTCCCGGCCCAGGACCGCGCCCTCGCGCCGGATCCCGTGCTCGGCCACCTCCAGGACCCGGTCCAGCCGGACCCAGGACTCCCGGCCCTGCTCGTCCCAGGCGCCGGTGCCGACCGAGAGCCAGTTCCGGTCGCCGGCCCGGTCGTGCTGGCTGGACAGCATCAGCGCGAGCAGGTGGGTGCCGCTGCGGCCGACCACGAGCAGCGGGCGGTCCTTGCCGCGCCCGTCGTCCTCCTCGTACGGGACCCAGGCCCAGACGATCTCGCCCGGGTCGGCGTCGCCGTCCGGCCGCGGCGCGTACGCGATCCGCCGGGCCCGGTCCCGGGTCGGCGCGGTCCGGACGGAGCCGGGCCGTGCCGGGGCGGACCCGGTCCGGACGGAGCCGGATCGTGCCGGGGCGGACCCGGTCCGGACGGAGCCGCGCCGCGTCCGGGTGGACCCGGGCCGGCCCGGCCGCTGGAGCAGGTCCAGCCCGCGCCGCACCATCGTCCGCAGTGCTGCCATGGCGACAGCATGGCGGACCCGGGACCGGCGACGACCCCCGGTGGTCGCCCCCGTGCGCGACCACCCAGGGGCCGCCGAGCCCGGTCCGCCCCGTGTCGCCGTCCATTTTCGTCACCGATCTCGGACAGTGGTCCGAAGTGGTGCTTCGGACACACCCGGGCGCCAGGTCAGCTCTGGGCCGTACGGCGTAACGCGGCCAGGTACTCCTTGGTCCGCACCGTCCGTGGGTGCTCCGCGCCGAGCACCCGGATGAAGTCGTTGAGCAGCTCACTGAGCTCGGCCGCCGCGGCCGGGGCGTCGCCCAGCAGCCCGCGCACCCGCAGCGCGCTGGCCTTGATCGCGAGCGTGTTGGGGTGGTGCCGGCCGAGCGCCCGCTCCGCCACTCCGGTCAGCGCGGTGTACTCCGTCAGGGCGCGCCGGTGCTCACCCGCCGCGCTCAGCCAGAAGGCCAGGCCGTTGTGGGTGATGATCACGTGCGGGTGCTCCGGCCCGAACACCCGGGTCCGGTCCTTCAGCAGCTCCTCGTAGTCCGCGATGGCCTGCTCGACCTGCCCGGAGGCCGCCCGCAGGTGGGCGATGTCGTTGCGGGCGGTGAGCGTGGTCTCGTGGTCGGGCCCGACCACGACCGCCAGCCGCGCCGCCACCGCCTCCATCGCCACCGCCCCGTCCCGCGGGTGGCCGCTGAGGCCCGACCACCGGTGCCGGTAGACCAGCGCCAGCAGCACCTCCGGGTCGTCCGGCCCGAGCAGGGCGGTCAGCTCCGCGACGACCGCGTCCTGGTCGGCCAGGACGGCGCCGGCGTCGCCGCGCTCGGCCCGCCAGTAGAGGTGCTCGCCGCGGGCCCGGACGGTGTCCAGGTGCTGCCGCCCGAGCCGGTCGGCCGCGGTCCGGGCCAGCCGGGCGAACAGCTCGACCGCGGCGGCCAGGTCGCCGGACTCGCCCAGGCTGCGGCCCAGCCGGACGTGCAGCGGGTGCACCCCGGCCCGCCACAGCCCGTCGGCGTCGTAGGCCAGGACGGCGGCCGCGTTGCTGCGCAACGCCTGGGCCAGGTCGGCGTCGACCTCCCGCTCCGGCCACACCGCGAGCAGCGCGTCGGCCGCCGTCCGCACCACCCTGTCCACTGTGGACGGTGACAGCCGGTCCCGGGTGGCCCGCTGCACCAGCGCGTGCACCCGGACCAGCTCGGTCCGGCCGCGCGCGTCGAGGTCGACCAGGCTGAGCCGGTCGAGGCAGGCCAGCGCGTCGCGCCCGTCCGCCGGTCCGGCCGGCCGGAACTCCCGCAGGTAGGCCAGCGCCGGCCCGCTGCCGAACAGCAGCACCGGCACCCCGTTGGGGTCCAGCACGCTCAGCAGCACCAGCGCCGGGCGGGCCAGCCCGGCCGGGCTCAGCTCGTCGGCCCGGTCCACCGACAGGGCCCAGATCCGGCTCAGCGTCAGGGCCTGGTCGTCGGGCAGCGCGGCCGGCTCCGGGATCACCGCGGCCAGGCCCTGCGCGGCCAGCCGGTCCCGGTAGTCGGCGCAGCTGATCCGCCGGTCCGCGATGTACGCGGCCGCCTGCGACAGCGCCAGCGGCAGCAGCCCGAGGTCGGCGGCCAGCTCCTCGGCCCCCGCGGTCAGCTCCCCGTACGGCTCGAGCTTGCCGCGCAGGTAGTCGGCGGCCTCCGCGGGCGTGAACAGGCGCACCGGCACCATCCGGCGGCCGCCCGCGGCCAGGGCCGCGTCCCGGCGCCGGGTGGTGACCACGGTCCGGCCCGGGCCCAGCGCCGAGGGCCACAGCCCGTGCAGCACGCCCGGCTCGGCCAGGTCGTCCAGGACGACCAGCCAGCGCAGCGGGGTGGTGCCGAGCCGGTCCAGGAACCGCTCGGCCGACTCCTCCAGATCGGACCCGTCGGTCTCGTCCAGCTCCGACAGCGCCCGCGCGTAGCCGCGCAGCACCGACTCCCGGGAGTCGGCGTTGATCCACACGACCAGGTCGACCCGGCGCTCCCGGACGGCCCGGGCGACCAGGTCGGCGGCGAGCTGGGTCTTGCCCGCCCCGCCCAGGCCGGACAGCACGGCGCTGCGCAGCGAGCCGTCGGCCAGCACCGCGTCGAGCTCGTCGGCGGTGCCGCGGCGCTGGAAGTGCGCGGCCAGCGGCGGCACCTGACCGACCACCAGCGGCCGGCCCCAGCGCCGGACCGCCTCCACCGCCTCCCGGACCTGCAGGTAGCGGGCCCGCCAGCGGTCGGGGTCGGTGCGCTCGGGCGGCAGCGGCCGGTGCCGCGACCGGGCCAGCGCGTCCAGCACGACCAGCACGGTCTCCACGTTGGGCCAGCTCGGCAGGTGCTCGCCGCGGAACAGGTCGGCCAGCGTGGCCCGGGCCAGCTCCCGGTCCAGCAGCTCGGACTGGGCCATCATCGTGCGCAGCGAGGGCGCGCCGGCGTCGGCCCGCAGCCGCGCCAGCTCGCCCTTGAACGCGGCCAGCGCGCCGTCGGGATCCCCGTCTCCCACCTGGGCGATCATAGTTGACATAGCCGCGACGTGATCGGCTTTCCAGCAGAATGGCGGCGTGAGCGGAGCCGGGCTGACGCGGCGGCTGGGCCTCGGCGACGCGGTCGTGCTCGGGCTGGGCTCGATGCTGGGCGCCGGCGTGTTCGCGGTGTTCGCGCCGGCGGCCCGGGTGGCCGGCGCCGCCCTGCCGGTCGCGCTCGTCGTCGCCGGCCTGGTCGCGTACGGGAACGCGACGTCCTCGGCCCGGCTGGCCGCCCGCTACCCCGCCTCCGGCGGCACCTACGTGTACGGCCGGGAGCGGCTGGGCCCGTTCTGGGGTTACCTGGCCGGGTGGGGGTTCGTGGTCGGCAAGACCGCGAGCTGCGCGGCCATCGCGCTGACCTTCGCCGCGTACGCCGCGCCGGGCCTGCTGCGGCCGGTCGCGGTCGCGGCCGTGCTGGCGATCACCGCGCTGAACTACCTCGGCGTGCACCGTTCCCTGGTCGCCACCCGGGTGCTGGTCGCCGCCACGCTGGCCACGCTCGCGCTGGTCGTCGTCGCCGGCCTGACCGCCGACCGGCCCGCGGCGGCCGGCGTCGCGGCCGGCCCGCACGGGGTGCTGCAGGCGGCCGGGCTGCTGTTCTTCGCCTTCGCCGGGTACGCCCGGATCGCGACGCTGGGGGAGGAGGTGCGCGACCCGGCCCGCACCATCCCGCGGGCGGTGCCGGTCGCGCTCGGCCTGACCCTGGCCGTCTACCTGCTGGTCGCCACCGCCGCCCTGGCCGGGCTGGGGCCGGCCGGGCTGGCCGCGGCGGCCGACCCGCTGCGGGCGGTGGTCGAGGCCGGCGGGCTGTCCGCGGCCGCCCCGGCCGTCCGGGTCGGCGCCGCCCTGGCCACGCTCGGCTCCCTGCTGGCCCTGCTGCTGGGCGTGTCCCGGACCACGCTGGCGATGGCCCGGGACCGCAACCTGCCGCCGGTGCTGGCCGCGGTGCACCCCCGCTACGGGGTGCCGCACCGGGCCGAGGTCGCCGTCGGCCTCCTCGTCGCGGTGCTGGTCGCGACCGTGGACCTGCGCGGGGCGATCGGTTTCTCCTCCTTCGCCGTGCTGACGTACTACGCGATCGCCAACGCCAGCGCGCTGACCCTGCCCGGACCGGCCCGGACCCGGCTGCTCCCGGCGGTCGGGCTGGCCGGGTGCGTGCTGCTGGCGGTCAACCTGCCCTGGCCGTCGGTCGCGGCCGGCGCCGGCGTGCTGGCCGCCGGCGCGCTGGTGTGGGCGGTCCGGAGGCGGTCCGGGGCAGGCTGACCCGGCCTCACGGCGTCAGCTCGACCAGCGGGAAGGCCCGGTGCCGCCGCGGCGGCACCAGGAAATTCTGCCGGCGGGTGCTGGTCAGGAACCGCTCCAGGCCGTTGTCCAGCGGGTTGACCGCGAACTGGGTCTGCAGGTTGAGCGCGGCCTGGTTGCGGCGCATGGTGTCGAAGAAGTCCGCGGTCGGCACGAACGCGGTGAACTGCAGCTTCGGCACGTTGCCGCTGCGGCCCGGCCGCACGATGACGTCCGGCACGTCCATGGTGTCGAAGCCGGGCCCGTCCATGCGGATGTGCAGCGGGGTCCCGTCGGGCGCCCGGGAGGACTGCTGCAGGGCGGCCAGGTGACCGATGCGGTGGACGTTGCCGGGGGTGTTCACGCCCCGCGCCCCCAGCGCCGCGTCGTTCGTGCCCTGGAAGGTGCTGGGCAGGAAGGCCGGGCCGCCGCCGTTGAGGAACGGGTCCCCGCCGCCGCCGAACGACGGCGGCGGGTCGGACCGGAACATGTACTGCACGCGCTCCAGGAACGTCTCGTCCTCGGCCGAGCCGGCCTCGCCGGCCCGGGCGTAGAAGGCCTCGAGGTCGAGGATCACGTGCGAGAGGTGCTGGACCGAGCCGTTGTCGAAGTAGTCGCCGGCCACCGCCGTGGTCAGCCGGGACGACGGGTTGCCGGCGAAGGTGACCGCGGCGGCCGGACCGGTGCTGGAGGTCTGCTGGTCGGCGAAGCCCATCCACATCGGCGACTGGTCGTTGATGCGGTCGGCGTAGTAGAGCGCGTCGTTCTCGGCCACCGCCCGGGGCAGGCCCCGCTGCGAGAACATCGTCCGAATCTCGGTCCACTTCAGCGGCAACTGCGGCGGGGCGATGGCCTGGCCGCCCAGCGTGGTGCTGTTGCCCTTGAGCCACTTCATGACGTCCTTGATGATCGCGAGGTCGTCGCTGCGGATGGTGAACAGCACGTCGGTCCCGCCCAGCTGCGGGGTGATGTCGAACTTGCGCTTCAGGATGCCCGCCTGGCCGGCGTCGGTCGGGGCCGGCTTCGCCTCCTCCAGGGCGAACCGGTTGTTGTCGAAGTTGAGCCGGGGGATGCGGGTCGCCGCCAGCGAGCCGCCGTTGAGGCCGCCGGGTAGCCGGCTGAAGTAGCCCAGCCCGTAGCTGACGAAGACCAGCACGCCGGCCGGGCTGAACTCGTACACGCTCTCGATGGTGTCCAGCGCGGCCGCGAAAGCGGTCTGCTCGGCCTTGGTGGGCAGCCGTTTCAGGTTGGCCAGCAGGAACGTGGTGTGCACCGGTCCGAACTGGACCTGGACGCCGTCGACGGACGTGGCCGGCTGGATGAACCCGGCGATGTCGAACTGGATGTCGGGCAGGGTGGTCGCGGCCAGCGCCGGCCGCCGCGGCACCCAGGCCAGGCCCTCCAGCATGGCCAGCAGCGCGCCGGCCGAGCCGGCCTTGAGCACGCTGCGGCGGCTGAGGTCGTACGGGGTCGGTCGGGGTTGCAAGGTCGGTCTCCCAGCGATGCGTCGGGACGGGGGCTCAGGTGGTCAGTTCCAGCGGCCGCATCATCGAGTTGTCCTCGTGCTCGAGGATGTGGCAGTGGAAGACGTAGCGCTGCAGGGGCGTGACCCCGGCGGGCAGCGTCCAGCGCATCCGGATCCGGGTGATCTGGCCGGGGTTGGCCCGCACGGTGTCCTTCCAGCCGCGCTCGTTGGCGTCCGGCGCGGCCGGCGCCCCGGTGCGGAACGGTCCCGGGTCGGGGTTGGGCGCGTCCGGGTTGGCCGCCCGGGCCTGCTGCAGCGCCGCGCTGTAGGCGTCGGCGTCGAACGGCGTGCGGTCCATGATCTGGAACTGCACCAGGTGCACGTGGATCGGGTGCGAGTCCTCGGTCAGGTTGATCAGGCGCCAGTCCTCGGTCGAGCCGAGCCGCGGGCGCTCCTGCACGCCGCGGGCGTCGTCGAACTTCCGCCCGTTGAGCGAGCCGAACTCGGGCTCGCCGGTGACCGGGTTCTCGACCTCCTCCAGCGTGATGTTGCGGGTCAGCGACGGCAGGCCGAGCGCCGGCATCGTGCCCGGCAGCGCGGCCGGGAACGC
>DATINN010000133.1:0-7872 GCA_035474175.1 Mycobacteriales bacterium
GTGCCCTGGCCCGCGTGGTCGGCGACGTCGGGCTGGTGCAGGACCTGTCGGTGCGCGTCCTCCCGCCGGCCGCGGTCGCCGCCACCGTCCCGGCCCTGACCCTGGCCGCGCTGGCGCTGCTCTCCCCCGCCGCCGCGGGCACCGCCGCGCTCGTCCTGGCGATCACGGCGGCGCTGGTGCTGCTGGCCCACCGCCGGGTCGACGCGGGTGCCGCCCGCACCGAGAGCACGCTGCGGGTGACCGCGCTGCGGGACGCCACCACGACCCTCGACGGCGCCGCCGACCTGCGCGCCCACGGCCTGGCCGGGACCGTCGCGGCCGAGCTCGCCGCGGCCGCCGGCCGGCGCTCGGCCGTCGCCGCCGTCGCCGCCCGGGCCGGCGCCCTGGGCACCGGTCTGGTCGCGCTCGGCACCGGCCTGGCCGCGGTCGCCGCCACCGCGGTCGGCGTCCGCGCCGGGCTGGGCGCCCCGGAGGTGGCGGTGGTGGGTCTCGCGCCGCTGGCGCTGGCCGAGTCCCTCGGCGGGCTGCTGTCCGCGCTGCAACGGCGCGGCGCCCTGGCCGACGCCCGCGCCCGCCTCGGCGCCGTACTCGCCGCCCCGGTGCCGGCCGACCCGGCCGACCCGCTGCCGGCCCCGGCCGCCGTCCGCGACCTGGCCGTCACCGGGCTGACCGCCGGGTGGCCGGGCGGCCCGGACGTGCTGCGTGGCCTCACCGCCGGCGCGGCCGCCGGAGCGGGCTGGCTCGTGGTCCGCGGGCCGTCCGGCGCCGGCAAGTCGACGTTCCTGGCCGTGCTGCTGGCGGCCCTGCGCCCCCGGTCGGGACGGTACGAGCTCGGCGGCGTCGACACCGCCCGGCTTCCCGGCGCGGCGGTCCGGGCCCGCACGGCGTGGCTGCCGCAGGAGGCGCACGTGTTCGCCTCGACGATCCGCGCCAACCTCGCGCTGGCCGGTCCCCGGGGCACTCTGACCGGCCCCGACGGCGAGGCCCGGATGCTCGCGGCGCTGACCGCGGCCGGCCTCGGACCCCTGCTGGCCGCCCTGCCGGGCGGCCTGGACACCCCGGTCGGTGCCGGCGGCACGGCGCTGTCCGGCGGTGAGCGGCGCCGGCTCGCCGCGGCCCGCGCGCTGCTGGCCGACCGCGAGGTCGTCCTGCTCGACGAGCCGACCGCGCACCTCGACCCGCCGACCGCCGCCGCCCTGGTCCGCGACCTCCGCGTCGCCCTGGCCGGCCGGGTCGTGGTCTGCGTGACCCACGACGACACCGTCGAGCAGCCCGGCGACACCGTCCTCCGCCTCACCACCGACCAGCGGCTCCCGGCCGAGCCCGCCGACCAGCGCCTGCCGGCCGAAACCGCCGACCAGCGCCTGCCGGCCGAAACCGCCGACCGGGAGGTGCTCCGCCGCAACGCTTACTACTCAGCGAGGTAAATACCACCCCGAGTGGTATCGATCCGCACGAGTGGTTCCCCACCTGCCGCGACGGACCCCGAGACCCCCCGGCCCGGAGCGGAGGGCGGACGTCGAGACAGCAGCGAGGCCCGCCCCCGAAGCGGGGACGGGCCTCGTGACCTGCGAGTACTACATGTCCGCGACGTCGGCCTGCTTGGCCCGGACCGCGTCGGCGGCCTCGCGCAGCGCCGTCAGCTCGGTGTCGGTCAGGTCGCGCTCGACGACCTTCTTGACCCCGCCCGCGCCGACCTCGGCCTCGACGCCGAGGTAGACGCCGGAGATGCCGTACTCACCGTCGACCCAGGCGCAGACAGGCAGCACGGCGCCGGCGTCCTCGGCCACCGCGCGCACCATCCGGGCCGCGGCCGCGGACGGGGCGTAGTACGCCGAGCCGGTCTTGAGCAGCGCGACCACCTCGGCGCCACCGTTGCGGGTGCGGGTGACGAGCTCCTCGATCTTGTCCGCCGGCAGCAGGTCGGTCAGCGGCTTGCCGTCGACCGTGCAGGCCGAGGGCACCGGCACCATGGTGTCGCCGTGCGAGCCCAGGGTCAGCGTGGTCACCGACTTCACCGGGACCGACAGCTCCTCGGCCACGAAGTTGGTGAACCGGGCCGTGTCGAGCATGCCGGCCTGACCCATCACCCGCGCCTTCGGGAAGCCGGAGGCGATCGAGGCCAGCGCCGTCATCTCGTCCAGGGGGTTGGACACCACGACGATCACGGCGTCGGGGGAGGCGGCGACCAGCCGCTCCGTCACCTCGCGAACGATCTTGGCGTTGGTGCCGAGGAGGTCCATCCGGCTCATGCCCGGCTTGCGGGGCAGGCCGGCGGTGATCACGACAATGTCCGAGCCCTCGGTCACGTCGTAGTCGTTGGAGCCGACCAGCTTGGTCTCGAAGCCCTCGACCGGGCGGGACTGGTTGATGTCGAGCGCGATGCCCTGGGGCTTGCCCTCGATGATGTCGACCAGCGCGACCGTGTCGAAGATGTCGTACTCGGCCAGCCGCTGCGCCGTGGTCGAGCCGTAGAACCCGGCCCCGACGACGGAGACCTTGCCGCTCACTTCGAGGACCCCAGCTTCTCGATGATGGCGTCCGCGTACTCGGCGGTGCCGACCGCCGACGGGTCGGTGCGGGTCGGCTTCATGTCGTACGTGACCGACTTGCCCTCGGCGATGACCGCGGCCACCGCGTCCTCCAGCCGCTGCGCGGCCTCCTCCTCGCCCAGGTGGGCGAGCATGAGCTTGCCGGAGAGGATCATCGCGGTCGGGTTGACCTTGTTCTGGCCCTTGTACTTCGGGGCCGAGCCGTGGGTCGCCTCGAACACGGCCGTGTCGGTGCCGATGTTGGCGCCCGGGGCCACGCCCAGGCCGCCGACCATGCCCGCGGTCAGGTCGGACAGGATGTCGCCGTAGAGGTTGGGCAGGACGAGCACGTCCCACTCCTCCGGCCGCTGCACCAGGCCCATGCAGGTGGCGTCGACCAGGTTTTCCCACGGCTCGATGTCCGGGAACTCCTTGGCCACCTCGCGGAAGACCGACAGGAACAGCCCGTCGGTGAACTTCATGATGTTGGACTTCTGGATGCAGTGCACCCGGCTGCGGCCGTTGTCCTTCGCGTACTGGAAGGCGTAGCGGATGATGCGGGCCGAGCCCTCCTCGCTGATCGGCTTGATCGAGATGCCGGAGCCGGCCCGGATCTGCTTCTTCTGCAGGCCGTTGAGGTAGTCGATGACGCCGTTGGCCTCGGTCGTGCCGTGCTCGTACTCGATGCCGGCGTAGAGGTCCTCGGTGTTCTCCCGGACGATGACCACGTCCACGTCGTTGAACCGGGAGCGGACCCCCGGGTACGTCTTGCACGGGCGCAGGCAGGCGTAGAGCTCCAGCTCGGCCCGCAGGGCGACGTTGACGGACCGGAATCCGGTGCCGATCGGCGTGGTGATCGGGCCCTTGATGGCGACCTTGGTGCTGCGGATCGAGTCGAGGGTCGCGGGCGGCAGCGGGGTGCCCGCCGACTCCATGATGTCGACCCCGGCCTGCTGGACGTCCCAGTCGAACGACGAGCCGCTGGTCGCGGCGGCAGCTTCCAGCACCCGGCGGGTCGCCTCGGTCAGCTCCGGTCCGGTGCCGTCACCGGGGATGAGTGTGACGCGGTGGGTGGTCATGAGCCGGAGATTACTCGGCGATTACGGGCCCGATCACCACCGGGCACGCGACGCTGGTCACGCCCGTCGGCCCGGTCCCGGCACCGCGGTCCAACCGGCACGGGCCGGTCCCCGCGTCGCCCTCACGCCGGGAGGGCGAGGCCCAGCACGATGATCGCGACCGCCAGGCCGACGTAGCAGACCACGTCGGTGAGCCGGCCGCGGACGGCGAGCAGCCCGGCCTGGCGCACCGGCAGCAGCAGCCGCAGCACCCCGGCGATCCCGCAGGCGACGGCGAGCAGGAGCACGCCGCGCAGCCAGTGCCGCGGGACCGCGGCGGCGTAGCCGATGCCGGTCGCGCCCAGCGCGAGCACCAGCACGATCGGCAGGTTGCGCAGGTCGACCGCCCGGAACCCCGCACTGCTGTGCCTCGGCGGCGCGACGTGGCTCACCGGGACAGTGTGTCACCCGCCCTGCTGGCCGCCGGCCGCGTCCAGCGCCGTGAAGATCTTGACCATCTCGACCCGGACGGCCTCGTTCTCCGGGTCGGCCAGCCACTGCTGGTACGCCGCCTTCTGACCCGAGGTCATCGACGCCGGGTCCAGCACGTGCCCGGTCGCATCGGTGAACCGGCTGCTCCCGGAGACCCCGTGCGCGGCCTGCCAGGACCCGGCGTCCGCCGGCGTGCCCGCGAACCCGCCGCCGTCCTGCATGGTGGTCACCATCTGCCCGAGCGTGGCCGAATACCACTGGTTGACCTGGGTCGTGGACGCCAGCCGGTTGGCGTCGGCCTGCGAGTTGTTGGCCGCCCCCTCGAACAGGAACGGCATCGTGGCCGACTTCCCCATCGACAGCAGAGCGACCGGCACCGCGGCCGGCGGGTAGAGCGGCAGGACCGACATCAGCGACCCGGACACCGCGTCCACCACCCGCAGGTCGTGCATCTTGTCGATGTCCTTCAGCTTGCCCATCGCGACCTGGGTGTTGATGTGGGTGTCGAACAGCTGCTTGAGCACCAGCCCGTGGCCCCGCGCGTACGACTGGAGCAGCTCGTCGCGGCGGGCCGGGTCCTGCCGGGCCGCGGCCAGCTTGTCCCGCAGGAACTCCTCCGACGCCGACAGCTGCGCCTTCACCACCGACTTGTACGCCTCGGAGTTGTGGTCGATCTGGGCCAGCGTGCCGGTCAGGTCGGCGGCGGAGAACTCCACGCCCCAGTCCTTGGTGCCGAGCTCGGGCTGGCCGAGCCGGGCGGCGGTGGCGGACGCGCCGCCGTAGTCGGTGCGGGACAGCGCGTAGAACACGTCGTCCCGGTAGCCGTTGAGGATGTCGGCCGCGTGCGGCAGCACCTTCGACCGGTCGTGCTCGACCAGGAAGTCGTGCTTCTGCGAGCCCAGCAGCTTCACCAGGTCGGAGGTGACCTCGGCCGAGCCCTGCCCGCGGAACCCGTCGTCGTGCACGGAGGTCGCGGCCTCCAGCGCCTTGCCCAGGGCCTCGCCGTCGTCGCCGAGGTAGTCGTCGGTGCGCCGGTCGGCGAGGTAGTACTTCAGGCGGTCGGCGTGGCCCTGGAAGAACACCCGGGCCGCGTCGGCGTCCTTCGCGACCGCGTCGAAGTAGGCCTCCATGGTGTCGTCGGGCATGCCCCAGTCGTCGGTCAGCGGGCGGTTCATGTAGCCGCCGACCATCGTGTACGTCTGGCTGTCCGCGCCCTCCTTGTCCAACGCGTACAGCTTGTCGCCGGCCTGCTGCAGGAACCCGGTGCCGAACGTGCCGCCGTAGTGCAGCAGGTTGCCCAGATGCCACGCGTACTGCAGGCCGATGCCGTCGTGCTGGTCCAGCGGCTTGAGGAAGTCGCGGACGTAGGAGTCGGAGAGGCGGGCGTCGCCGGTCTGCCGGGTGCTCAGCGCCAGCAGCTGCCCGAAGTCGGTGATGACCCGCTGGTTGTAGTCGTGCGGGAAGCCGTTGCCCTCCATCACCAGCATGGCCCAGTTGGGCGCCTGCGGGCCGAGCGTCTCCAGCAGCGTCTTGGCGAACCAGGGGTTGTCCTGCTCCGCCTCCAGCTTGGCCAGCAGGTCGGCCGGGATCTTCTTGCCCTGCTCCAGCAGCGGGGAGAGCTGGGCGGCCAGGTCGCGGCCGCGGGTCTGCCCGTCCAGCTGCAGCACGCTGGGCAGCCGCAGCGCCACCGCGTCGCGCACGGCCAGCGCGAGGTCGGCCGGCTTCATGCCGGAGCGGTATTCGGGCACGGCGGCGGTGAGCGTGCCGGCGGCGCTGGTCGCGGCCCGGTCCAGGGTCTCGATCACCGCGCGGTAGTGCGCCCGCAGCGGGGTCAGGGCCCGGGTGCGCAGGCTCTGGTAGAGGTCGCGCCGGTCGTCCGGGGCCAGCCCGTGGCCGGTGCGGCTGGCCTCGTTGTGCGCGTCGATCTCGGCCTGGTCGGCCTGCCGGCGGATGGTGCGCACGTCCGCGATCGCGGTCTCCAGCGCGCCGCCGTAGTCGGTGAACGCCGCCGCGCCGTCCCGCACGGAGGTGGTCTTGTCGCCGGTGATGGTGGCCAGCGTGAGCGTCTCGGCCCCGGCGGCGTCGCCGGCGTCGCCCGACCAGCCCGCGCTCATCCCGCTCTGCTCGGACCGGATCCGGCGGCCCAGCGCGCTGAGCGCGACCGCGACCTTGCCCAGCGCGTCGCCGGCGGCCTTGACCGCGCCCGGGTCGCCGGGCGGGATGGGAAACTCGTCCGCCGCGCTCACCGGGCTGCCTTTCGTTCGCCCCGTCGGTCGCTCCGCTCCTCGGGCGCCCGCGGGGCGAGCCACCGCGCGGGGGCCCTGCGATGCTCACTCCCTCGTCGGCTCACCGGGCGTGCACCGCGGTCCGGTCGACCGCCTCGTACGTCACGCCGGCCTTCTGGATCTTGTCCGCGAGCAGCCCGGCGTCCTCCCCGAGCGCGCTGAGCACGGCCTTCACCCCGGCCTCGAAGACGTCGGCGGCGGCGGCGACCCGGCCGTCGCCGGCCGCGCCCCGCCCGCTCGCCGCCGCGGAACCGGCCCCGGTCGCGGCCGTGCCGAGGTCGGCGGAGATCTGCTTCAGCCGCTGGGCCGGCGCCGACAGCGCACCCACGCCCACCTGGAACCCGGACATGCCGGGCACTCTACGTCAATCAGACAAGCGGAATCAATGGGCGAAGTGCCGGGTGCCGGTCAGATAGAGGGTGATCCCGGCCGCCTCGGCCGCGGCGATCACCTCGGGGTCGCGCACCGACCCGCCGGGCTGGACCACGGCCCGCACGCCGGCGTCGACGAGCACCTGCAGCCCGTCCGGGAACGGGAAGAACGCGTCGCTGGCCGCGACCGAGCCGGTGGCCCGGTCGCCGGCCCGCTGCACCGCCAGCCGGGCCGAGTCGACCCGGTTGACCTGCCCCATCCCGACCCCGACGCTGGCCCGGTCGCGGGCCAGCAGGATCGCGTTGGACTTGACCCCGCGGACGGCGCGCCAGGCGAAGAGCAGGTCGCCCAGGGTGCGCTCGTCCACCTGCTCGCCGGCGGTGAGCCGCCAGGCCGCGGCGTCGTCGCCGGGCGCGTCCAGCCGGTCGGCCTGCTGCGCCAGCACTCCCCCGCTGATCTCCCGGAACTCCACGCCGGCCGGCCGGGCACCGGCGACGACCAGCAGCCGCAGCGACTTCTTCGCGGTCAGCACGTCCAGGCTGCCCTCGAGGAAGGCCGGCGCGACCAGCACCTCGGTGAACACCTCGGCCACCTGCTCGGCCATCGCCACCGTGACCGGCCGGTTCACCGCGATCACCCCGCCGAACGCGGACACCGGGTCGCAGGCGTTGGCCTTGCGGTGCGCGTCCGCGACCGGGTCGGCGGCGTGCGGGGAGCCGACCGCGATGCCGCACGGGTTGGTGTGCTTGACCACCGCGACGGCCGGGTCGGCGAAGTCGGACACCATCCGGTACGCGGCGTCGGCGTCCACGTAGTTGTTGAACGACATCTCCTTGCCGTGCAGCTGGCGGGCCCCGGCCAGGCCGCCGGCCACGGACGGGTCCACGTACAGGGCGGCCTTCTGGTGCGGGTTCTCCCCGTAGCGCAGGACCGCGGCCCGCTCCAGGGCCAGCCCGGCGTAGCGCGGCCACCACTGCGGGTCCGGCGCCAGCTCCTGGCCCATCCAGGTCGCGATGGCCGTGTCGTACGAGGCGGTGTGCGCGAACGCGTCCGCGGCCAGCCGCCGGCGCCGGTCGTCGTCGAAGCCGCCGGCCCGGACGGCGTCCAGCACCTCCCCGTACGCGGCCGGGTCGA
>DATINN010000134.1:0-5551 GCA_035474175.1 Mycobacteriales bacterium
CCTTCTTCGCCCCGCCGTCGCCTAAGGCCCTTAGAGCCGTCCTAGGCGCGACGCATCGGCCCAGGTCAGCGGTGGTCCCGGACAGCAGCAACCCCGGGAGCCCCACACTCCCGGGGTTGCGACGCCGGTCGACCCTACTGCTGCGCGTCGCCCTCGCCGGTGCGCTGCTGGGCCGCGTCGACGCCCTTGTCGATCTGCTCGTCGTACTTGCCGCCGGTCTTCTGGTCGGCGAAGTCGCCGGCCTTGTCCAGACCCTGGTCGACCTGGTCGTCGTGCTGATCGGCCAGATCCTTGGCCTTGTCCATGAAGCCGCCCATGCCGCATCTCTCCTCAGGTCGGTTGCGCCCTGTCACTGCCCCGGGTCGCCCCCGTCAAACGGCCGCTAGCCCACCGTCCTGACCGACGACCGGCGGCTACCACGCCGTCACCAGGCGCCGGACCGTGGAACACTGACCCCACCAGGAGGGCTCGCCTAGTGGCCGATGGCGGCGGTCTTGAAAACCGCTATGGGGCAACCCATCGTGGGTTCGAATCCCACGCCCTCCGCGCGCCGACGCCACCGAGGCCGGGGCGGCGCGGCCCGGTGGCGGTGCGCCGGCCGAGCCGCGGGCCGGCCGGGTGGAGGCTCACGCCGCGCGGGCCTCGGCCTTGGCCAGGATGCGGCCCGCCTCGATCGCGGCCGACAGCGCGTCGGCGTGCATCTCGCGGGCCAGGTCGGTGAAGTCGTCCAGCGCCGGGTTGACCCCGACCAGCGTGAACTCGCGCTCGACCACGGTCAGGTCGGCGCCCCAGACGTCGGCCAGGATCCGCCGCAGGTACGCCGTCGAGTGGTCCCAGCCCGCCCGCGGCGTCCCCGCCCCGTACGCGCCGCCGCGCACCGTGGCGAGCACGACCGGCTTGTCCTGCAGCACCGGCGTCCCGGCCGGGTGCGCGCTGATGATCAGGTCGATCCAGGTCTTGATGTGCTGGGAGACGCCGAAGTTGTAGAGCGGCACGGCCAGCAGCACCGCGTCGGCCTCGGCCAGCTCGGCGGCCAGCTCGGCGCCGAGGGTGAGCGCGGCCTGCTGCTCGGGGGTGCGGTCGGCCGCGGGCGTCCAGCCGGCCGAGACCGAGTGTGCCCACGCGTCGGCGGGCAGCGGGTCCACGCCGAGGTGGCGGCGGACGACCCGGTCGCCGGGGTGGGTGGCGAGCCACTCCTGCTCGACGATGTCGGCGATCTCGCGGCTCGCGGACCCGTCGACGCGGATGCTGGCGTCCAAGCGGAACAAGGACATCGGAGGAACCTCTACTTCTCATGAAGGTGTCGCTTCTTTTTTCAAAGTAGCACGGGATACAGGAGTCGGTACGATGGACGCATGGAGTCGCGGGATCCGGCCGGGCACGAGCCGCCGGTCTGCGACGCCGCGCTGACCCAGGCCTTCGGCCTGCTCGGCAAGCGGTGGAACGGCGTGATCATCGGCAGCCTCATGGCCGGGCCGGCCGGGTTCGCCGAGATCCGCCGCGCGCTCGGCGGCATCAGCGACTCGGTGCTGTCCGAGCGGCTGTCCGAGCTGACCGCGGCCGGCCTGCTGCTCCGCGAGGTCGACCCGGGCCCGCCGGTCGGCGTCCGCTACCGGCTCGCGCCCCGCGGCGCCGCCCTCGTCCCGGTCCTGCGCGACCTCATGACCTGGGCCCGCGGCAACCTCGAGCCGTCCGCCTGACAGGATCTGCCCGGGGATGTCGAGGACCGGGGACCGGCTCCGACCCACTGGTGTCCGCCCGCCAGGCACCATCCGCGAGGAGTCAGTCATGGATTACAAGCTCGAGGTCATCGTCCTGCCCGTCGCCGACGTCGAGCGGGCCAAGGCCTTCTACGTCGACGGGCTCGGCTTCCACCTGGACGCCGACACCGAGCCGATGCCGGGCTTCCGGGTCGTGCACATGACCCCGCCCGGCTCGGCCTGCTCGGTCGTCCTCGGCCCCATCACGTACGACCCGGCGAACGCGCCCGCGACCCGGGCCCGCTTCCAGCTCGTGGTCACCGACCTGAAGGCCGCCCGCGCCGAGCTGGCCGAGCGGGGCGTCGAGACCTCGGAGATCCAGCAGCTCGACCCGCGCGACGGCGGCTCGTTCTCCTACCTGGCCGACCCGGACGGCAACGAGTGGGCCCTCCAGGAGATCCGCGACCGCATCGGCGCCGACCTGTAGCGCGGCCGCCTGCGGAGCGCCGCGTAGAGCAACATCACATAACCCCGGCCGGCGCCCGGCTGATAGCCTGGATCACGAAGGGGAGTAGCCCGTAATTCGCGGATCGACACGCTGGCGCCGCGGCGCCCGGTCCGCGAGGCCTGATCCAGGCGGGCGAGACCTTCGACCTGTCAGCCCTTGTCGGCTGGGTCGGAGGCGATCCTGTCCCTTCGTCCCGCGACGTGACCGGAAGCGAGATCGTCCGTGCTCGGTGCGGTACTGCTCAGTTTCGGCGTGATCTTCGTGGCCGAGCTGGGGGACAAGAGCCAGCTCATGGCCCTGGCCTTCGCGACCCGGTATCGGGCCGTGCCGGTGCTGATCGGCATCACCATCGCCACGGCCGTCGTCCACCTGGTCAGCGTCGGCATCGGCGCCGGCCTCGGCGCGGCCCTGCCCACCAACTGGATCACCCTGGTCGCGGGCCTGGCCTTCGTCGGCTTCGCGGCCTGGACGCTGCGCGGCGACGAGCTGTCCAGCGACGAGGCCGGCAAGGCCAACCGGTCGGCCCGGTCCGCGATCGTGGCCGCGTCGGCCGCGTTCTTCCTGGCCGAGCTGGGCGACAAGACGATGCTCGCCACGATCACGCTGGCCACCACCGACGGCGTGCTCGGGGTCTGGATCGGCTCCACCGTCGGCATGGTCGCCGCCGACGCGCTGGCCATCCTGGTCGGTCAGCAGGTCGCGAAGCGGGTCCCGGAGAAGGCCATCCGGTACGGGTCGGCCGCCTCGTTCGTCGTCTTCGGCGCCCTGCTGCTCATCGAGGGGCTGCGGGGACTGCTCTAGGAGCGGCGTCCGGCGCGGTGCCGCGGACCTCGCCGACCCGCGCGTCGGCCAGCACCCGGACGATGTTGCCGTGCGCGAGCGCGTCGAGGTCGGTCGCGCTCCAGCCCCGCTCCGCCAGCGCCGCGACCAGCGCCGGGTAGCAGGACACGTCGGTCAGCCCGTCGGGCAGGTCGGTGGTGCCGTCGTAGTCGCCGCCGAGGCCGACGTGCTCGATGCCGGCCACCGCCCGGACGTGCTCGACGTGATCGGCGACCTGGTCGAGCCGGGCCCGCGGCTGCGGGTGCGCCGCCGCCCACTCGGCCGCGATCGACTCGACCGCGGTGATGTTGCGCTCGTCCAGGCCGCGGCGGCCGGCCTCGGCCACCAGCTCCTGCCGCCAGTCCGCGCACTCCTGGGACACGAACGCGGGCACGAACGTGACCATGCAGACCCCGCCGTTGAACCGCAGCCCGGCCAGCACGTCGTCGGGGACGTTGCGCGGGTGTCGGCACACCTCGTACGCGGAGGAGTGGGAGAAGATCACCGGCTCGGTGGCGACGGCCAGCGTGTCCCGCATGGTGGTGGCGGCGGTGTGGGACAGGTCGACGAGCATGCCGATGCGCTGCATCTCCCGGACCACGGCGCGGCCGAAGTCGGTGAGCCCGCCCGCGGCCGGCTCGTCGGTGCCGGAGTCGGCCCAGGGCACGTTGGCGTTGTGGGTGAGCGTGAGGTAGCGCACGCCGACGGCCTGCAGCATCCGCAGGATCGCCAGCGAGCCGTCGATCGCGTGCCCGCCCTCGGCGCCCAGCAGCGAGGCGATCCGGCCGGTGGCCATGATCCGCCGCACGTCGGCGGCGTCGAGCGCGATCTCCAGGTCGGAGGGGTAGCGCGCGGCCAGCCGGTGCACGAGGTCGACCTGCTCCAGCACGGTCGCGACGGCGGCCGGCCCGGCCAGCGTGTGCGGCACGAACACCGACCAGAACTGCGCCCCGACCTCGCCGGTGCGCAGCCGGGGCAGGTCGGTGTGCAGCTCCGGCACGCCCGCGGCCAGGTCGACCCGGCCGAGGTCGCCGTCCACGAGCTTGCGCAGCGCCCACGGCAGGTCGTTGTGCCCGTCCACCACAGCTGGCATGAGTCCCACGGTAGGTCAGGGGCCGCCGGCCAGGAACAGGAGGTCGCGCCCCGGCGGACGACCGGGTTTCGTACGCTTCCGCACATGCCTGAGGACTTCCTGGCCGCCGTGCGGGTCGACGAGGCGGTGCGGGCGCTGCGGCCCGACTACCGCGCCTTCCTGCTGGTGGCCGACGGCCTGACGCCGGGGCCGTCGGACGAGTGGTCGGAGTCCCTGCTCGCCGCGGCCGAGAAGGAGGCGGTCGGGCTGGACGACCCGCACGTGCTGGCCTGGGCCGAGGCGTTCCGGGCCTTCGGCGCCAAGCCGCAGCGGACCCGGCCGAGCGTGACCGCGCTGCTGCGCCGGGTCCCGGAGCTGCCCCGGGTCGACCGGCTGACCGACGCCTACAACGCGGTCTCCGTCCGGTACGGGATCCCGGCCGGCGGCGAGGACCTGGACGCGTACGTGGGGGCGATGCGGCTGGTCCGCGCGACCGGTGACGAGCCGTTCGAGACGAGCGCGGGCGGCGAGCCGGTGGTCGAGTCGCCCGAGCCGGGCGAGGTCGTGTGGCGGGACGACGCCGGCGTCACCTGCCGCCGCTGGAACTGGCGGCAGACCACCCGGACCCGGCTGACCACCGACACCACCCGGGCCGTCTTCGTGCTGGACGCGCTGGCCGGGGCCCGCGTGGAGGAGGCCGGCGACGCGCTCGCGGCCGCGCTGGCCGCCGGCAGTCCACACGCGACGGTGCGGACCCGGGTCGTCTAGGTCAGGTCCGACTGCAGGACGGCCCGCATCGTGGCCAGCGTCGCCGTCCCGCCCAGGTCGGTGAACAGCTCGGCGCTGGTCACGCCCATCGCGTCCAGGTCGGGCAGGGCCCGGGCCGCGGCCGCCGCCGGCAGCACGCACTTGGTCAGCGCCGTGCCGGTGGCGAACCGGTCGACGTACTCCTCCAGCGTGGCGATCGACGCCCGGCAGAGCGTGAACCGGCCGCCCTGGGCCCGCAGCCGGGCGTTGGACGCGGCCGGCACGCTGACCACCTCGACCCCGCCCTCCCGCAGCCAGACCGGGTTGTCCAGGTGCAGGACCCAGATCGCCACCTGCGCGTACCGGTCCGGGGTGCGGGTCAGGTGGCCGGCGAAGGCGAAGAACGCGGCCACGTACGGGCTGGTGGACCAGTCCAGCAGCCGGGTCGGCAGCCCGTGGTGCTGGCCGAGCGCCCACAGGGTCCGGTCCTCGGCCAGCACCGCGGGCTCGACCCCGGCCTCCTCGCAGCCGTGCCGCCACTCGGTGACCAGCCGCTCCCAGAGCAGCATCCGCCGCTCCATCGGGACGGTCGCGAAGCGACGGTCGAACGCGGACTGCAGCCCGTGGTCGGCGTCGGCGGAGCCGCGGAACAGGAAGTGCCCGTGCCGGAAGATGCCGTCGCCGAACAGCTCGACGAACACGTCC
>DATINN010000135.1:0-18592 GCA_035474175.1 Mycobacteriales bacterium
GCTGGCCAACCTGGCCGGCATCGCGGCGATCTTCGGTGTGCTCGGACTGGCCTTCGTCGCCCTCGACGGGTGGCTCACCAGGCGCGCCTCGCCGTCGACCTGAGCCAGACAGGCACGCAGCCCAGGCGGCATGGGCGACAATGAACCAGTGACATCCCCGCGCACCGTCGCCGTCCTCGGCTCGACCGGCTCCATCGGCACCCAGGCCCTGGACGTCATCGCGCGCAACCCCGACCGGTTCCGGGTGGTGGGGCTGGCCGCCGGCGGCCGGGACCCGCGGGCGCTGGCCGCGCAGGTGGCCGAGTTCCGGCCCGAGGTCGTCGCGGTCGGCCGGCCGGAGGCGGTCGGCGCGGTCCGGGAGCTGGTCGGCGCCGTCCTGGCCGGGCCGGAGGGTCTGGAGGAGATCGCCGCGCACCCGTGCGACGTCGTGCTCAACGGGCTCGACGGCGCGCTCGGCCTGCCCGCGACGCTGGCCGCGCTGACCGCCGGCCGCACCCTGGCGCTGGCCAACAAGGAGTCGCTCATCGTCGGCGGCCCGCTGGTCAAGCGGGCGGCCAAGCCCGGCCAGATCGTGCCGGTCGACTCCGAGCACTCCGCGCTGGCCCAGGCCCTGCGCGGCGGCACCCGCGAGGAGGTCCGCCGGCTGGTGATCACCGCGACCGGCGGTCCGTTCCGGGGCCGGTCCCGGGAGTCGCTGCGGGACGTGACGCCGGAGCAGGCGCTGGCCCACCCGCGCTGGTCGATGGGCCCGGTGGTGTCGACCAACTCGGCCACGCTGGTCAACAAGGGCCTCGAGGTGATCGAGGCGCACCTGCTCTTCGACGTGCCGTTCGACGCGATCGAGGTCATGGTGCACCCCCAGGCGATCATCCACTCGATGGTCGAGTTCGCCGACGGCTCGACGATCGCCCAGACCGGCCTGCCCGACATGCGGCTGCCGATCGCGCTCGGCATGGCCTGGCCGGACCGGGTCCCCGACGCCGTCCCGGGGCTGGACTGGACCCGGGCCCACACCTGGGAGCTGTTCCCGCTGGACCGGGTGGCGTTCCCGGCCGTCGACCTGGCCGCGCACGTGGGCCGGATCGGCGGCAGCGCCCCGGCCGTCTTCAACGCCGCCAACGAGGTCTGCGTGCACGCGTTCCTGGCCGGGCGGCTGCCGTTCCTGGCCATCGTGGACACCGTGCAGCGGGTGGTGGACGAGCAGGCCGGCACCGCCGCGGAGTCCGTCGAGGAGATCCTGGCCGCCGACAGGTGGGCCCGGGCCCGGGCCCGGGAGCTCAACGGGCTGTGAATCGGGCTCTCTACCGCTGTCTAGGGAAATGGGCAGAGTCCGCTAGAGACCGGTAGCGGCGGCCGGGAGCAGGCCCCCGGCCGCCGCCGAGCGTCAGCTCAGGCGCCAGACCTGGCCGCCGAACTCCGCGTCGTCACCGCTGAGCACGCTGAACGCCGAGACGAACAGGTGCCCGGCCGGGTCCACGGCCAGCCCGGCCGGGAACGGCACCGGCCGCGAGCTGCGGCTCCCGTCCGGCCGGACCGTGGTGACCTGGCCCGGCGTCCCGATGTCCGCCGCCGACACGCCGCCCGCGGCCCGGCGGGCGGCCGGACCCCCGAGCAGGCAGGCCTTGCTCGCCCCCACGCACGGCGAGTCGTCGGGGCCGCCGAACAGCTCGCTGACGTACAGGGTGCCGTCGGCGCCGACCGCGACCCCGGAGATCGTGGTGAAGCCGTCGACGTGCCCGATCAGCTCGCCGGTGGGCGAGAGCATGTCGACCCGGGCGGTGCCGGGGTTCTCGCCGTTGAGCTCACCGACGTAGATCGTGCCGTCGCGGCCGACGGCCAGCGAGGTCGGCACGGCCTGGTTGCCGTCGTGCTCCGGCAGCACCGCGAACACCCGCGGCGCCTGGCCGGCCCGGACCTCGATGATCGTGTTGCCGGCCGCGTCCGCGACCAGCTGCCGGCCCGGCAGCGCCAGCACCGCGTACGGGTTGGAGTCGACGCCCTGGCCGTCCGGGTCGGAGCCGATCTCCACCGCGCTGATGTCGGCCGCGACGGTCGTCTTGCCGAGCCGGTTGAGCAGCAGCTTGCCGGCCTGCGCGCCCGGCAGCGGCGCCGGCAACAGGTCCGGCGGCGCGTACGTCATCGCGACGTAGACCCGGCCCAGGTCGACGGCGGACACCCCGTCCGAGCCGACCGCGAACGTGCCGTCCGGGGCGGCCGAGGACAGCAGCCCGGTGACGACCCGGGACGGCGTCGCCGACCGGGCCCGGTAGGCCTGGGTCACCTTGGCCACGGCGCCGGTGGTGCCGACGCAGCCGTCCTCGCTGCACTCGGTGCCGCCGCGGCCGGCCTCGGCGATGTAGAGGTCAGTGCCCAGCAGGGACAGCTGACGTGGGTTGTCCAGGCCGGTCGCCACGACGACCGGCTGGCTCAGGGCGGTCGGGACGACCGCCGGTGCGGCCCCGGATGGGGTGGACAGGAGGGCGACACCGGTGACGACCGCAGTCGTCACCAGCGCGCCCGGCAATAGCCGACGCATTTCGTGCTCCCCCGTGCGTACGCGAGCGCGCCGCGGATCACCCCGTGTGTTCCCGTCGTACGCGGCTCGCGACCCGCAGGCTAGAAGATCCACACCGGCGGGCACAACGAGCCGGTCCGATCGGTTGGGGACGAACATGAGCATCGAGATCGTTCCGCTGGGCAGTCAGGGGTTGCGCGTCTCCAGGCAGGGCCTGGGCGCCATGGGCATGAGCGCGTTCTACGGCTCCGACGACGAGAAGGAGTCGGTCGCGACCCTGGAGCGGGCGCTGGAGCTGGGCGTCACGTTCTGGGACACCGCACAGATGTACGGCTGGGGCGCCAACGAGGAGCTGCTCGGCCGGGTCGTCAAGGGCCGCCGGGACCAGGTCACGATCGCGACGAAGTTCGGCGTGATCCCGGACCCGGACCACCCCGACGACCGCAGCCGGCGGGTCACCGACGGCAGCCCGGCCAACGTGCGGGCCAGCGTGGACGGCGCCCTGCAGCGGCTCGGCACCGACCACGTCGACATCTTCTACCAGCACCGTCCGGACCCGGGCACGCCGATCGAGGAGACCGTCGGGGCGCTGGCCGAGCAGATCCAGGCCGGCAAGATCCGCTACTACGGGCTGTCCGAGGTGACCCCGGAGCTGGTGCGGCGGGCCCACGCGACCCACCCGCTGACCGCGGTCCAGTCCGAATACTCGCTCTGGACCCGCGACGACGTGGAGGAGCTGCTGCCGGTGCTGCGCGAGCTCGGCGTCGGCACGGTGGCCTACTCGCCGCTCGGGCGCGGCTTCCTGACCGGCCGGTTCACCTCCCCGGCGGACTTCCAGGAGGGCGACTTCCGCTCGGTCAACCCGCGCTTCGCGCAGGACGCCTTCGACGCCAACATGCGCATCGTCGACGTGGTCAAGGAGGTCGCGGCCGCCCACGGTGCCACCCCGGCCCAGGTCGCGCTGGCCTGGGTGCACGGCCGCGGCGAGGACGTGGTGCCGATCCCGGGCACCCGCCGCGCGGCCCGGCTGGAGGAAAACGTGGGCGCCCTCGGCGTCACCCTCACCGAGGAGGACCTGGCCCGGCTGGAGCCGCTGAGCCAGCAGGTCGTCGGCGCGCGGTACTAGACCCGTTCTGTCCGGGTCGGACCGATCCCGACAGAATGACCCGATGGGGTCGGACTCGCGCGTACTCGGCCAGGAGCTGACCCGGGAGCTGCTGGACGTCACGCTGGAGGAGTTCCGGCTGACCGAGTCGCGGTTCGAGTCCGACTCCCGGCTCGGCCGGGAACTGCTCTACCTGCTGTCCAACACCGGCTGGATCCGGCGGACGACCGAGGTCGTGGACGTGTCCCGGGTGGCCGCGGTGGAGAGCCGGGTCGTCGTCGACGTCGACCCGGGCTACATCGCCCACGAGGCGCTGCGGACCCTGGACGGGCCGGTCTGGCTGCCGCTGCTGGCGCTGCCCCGGCCGGTCGACGCCGATGCCGGCGCCGGCCGGCCGGTGAGCATCGACGTCACCGACCGGACCGGCGACCGGGTGGCCGAGGTCCCGCAGGCCGAGGTCGGCCACCAGCTGGCCGCCGCGCTGGCCGAGACGCTGGTGTCCCGGCTGCAGCGGCGCGGGCCGGCCGAGTCCGGTCAGGCCACCCGGGACCTGCAGGTGCTGCTGGCGGCGGTGCTGGCCCGGCTGCTGCCGGGACCGGCCCGGGACGAGCCGCCGACCGCCGGCGTCCCGGCCGCCGCGGTCGCCCGGGGCAACCGGCTGCAGCTGGCCCAGCGCCGGCTGCGGGAGCGGCTGGACGCCGAGCTGGCCGCGGCCGAGGCCGAGGAGGCCCGGCAGGCCCAGCCGGACGCCGACCTGGCCACCGTGGACGAGGACGCCCGCTCGACGCTCAACTCCCGCGAGGCCGAGATCGTCCGGGCGCTGCGGGGCTGCCGGCTGGTGGTCGCGCCGGTCGACCCGGACGGCCCGCCCACGTCGTTCACGGTGGCGATGCCGGCCCGCACGCTGACCCGCACCCCGCCCGGCCGGTATGCCTCGGTGGCCCGGATCCGGGTCGCCCTGCTGGCCCCGAGCACGCACGCGGACCGGGTGATCGAGGTCGTCGTGCCCGACGGCGTCCGCAGCGTGGAGGACCCGCAGGCCCGCATCGAGGTGCTCGCGCCGCAGCAGTTCGAGCAGCTCACGCTGCTGCTGGACCGGATGCTGCGGGCCACCAACCCGCCGCACGGCTGGGTCCGCAAGCAGCTGGCCGAGCTGGCCGTGGTCAAGCTGCACGCCGCCATCCACAGCCTGCGCAACCACTACTGGACCGGCGACGACCCCACCACCGAGCGGCTGCTGGCGGCGCTGCGGGAGCTGCGCGAGCCGCTGGACGCGGAGGCCCACGGGCGGCCGGGCGAGCTGGCCCGGCCCTGGGCCGCCGCCCGGGCGCTGCTGCCGGACCGGCTGCTGCGCCGGCTCGACCGCAGCACCACCGACCCGGGCTCGATCCGGTTCCGGGCCACGGCGATCGAGGAGTTCACCCTCCGCTCCGCGCCCACCGACGCGTACGTGGAGCTCGTGGTCGCCTCCGGCGACTCGCCCACCCTCGGCACCGCCCGGGCCGTGAACGGGATCAACATCCTGGTGCTGGTCGGCGTCGTCGTCCTGCTGGCGCTCGCCCACTCGGCCACCGACTCCCGCGCCGACGTGCTGGCCACGCTGCTGACGATCTTCCCGACGCTGCAGGCCAGCCGGCTGGAGCAGCCCGACTCGACCCGGCTGGTCGGGCTGCTGACCATGCGGCACTTCCGGGTCGGGCTGCTCACCGCCGTGCCGGGGCTGGGGCTGGCCGCGGTGCTGGCGTTCGCGCCGGAGGGGGCGCGGCTGCTCGGGGCCGCGATCGCCGCGGTCGTGCTGCAGCTGGGCTGTCACGTCTGGATCCGCTGGCTTGCGGACGAGCACAGCGTGCTGTTCCGGCGGCGGCGGGCCCGGGTGTCGCTGGCGACCGACCCGGGCGCCGACCACCGCGAGTTCGACGTGCTGCGGGCGGCCTGGTGCCGGTCGCTGACGGGCGAGGTGCTGCTGCTCGGCCGCAGCGCCTACCCGTACGTGGCGGTGGACCGGGACGAGCCCGGCGCGCTGGTCGACCTGCTCACCGGCGCCCAGGGCGAGCTGGCCGACCGGTCGACCCGGCTGCGCAAGGTGCTGCGCGACCTGCGCCCGGTCGCGCCGCGGGAGCCGGCCGGGGACACCGCGGTCAACCTGCTCGGGGTGCTGCGCGGGACCGCGGTCGGCCGGTCGGTGACGTTCCTGGTCTTCCGCGACCCGCCCAAGCCCGACTGGCTGGCCGCGGCCGGCGCCCGGGACGCGACCGGGCACCTGCTGCGGGAGATCCGGCCGATGCCCTCGGACCGGGCCCGCTCGGCCCCGATGGAGCCGCCGGACTGGGTGCTGGACGTGATGATCGGCATCGGCGCGGAGGACGGCGACTTCGCCGCGCACCCGCTGCCGCGGATCGCCCGCTCGGCCGGCGCGGCCAACTTCACCCTGCTCAACGTGCAGCTGCCGGCCCCGCCGCCGGTGCAGGACGACCGGGAGCGGCGCTGGCTGCGGCTGCGGGTCGGGGTGCCGTACCGGCGGGGGGACTCGCTGCGCAAGCTGGTCCGGTTCCTGGCCACGCTGGACGGGCTGCGCGCCGACGGCGTGCTGGTGCACCTGCGCGAGGTGCCGCAGATGGAGTCGCTGGACGCGACCCAGACCGCGCCCGAGGACTCCTTCGACGAGCTGCCCGGGGCGCGGGTGCCGACCACCGGCAAGACCAGCACCGGCCGGCTCGTCACCGACCAGGACATCCGGGTGCCGGCCGGGACGGGCGCGGCCTGGCGGCTGGTCGCGGTGTGCGCGCAGCCGCGGGCGGGGCTGCTGGCCGACCTGCTGTCCGCGCTGCACGAGCACGCCGGCGTCCGGTCGCTGGCCGGGGCCATCTCCGGGGTCTTCGACGGCACCATGGTGATCTTCCTGCTGTGCCGGGCCGCGACCGATCCGGCCGACCCGGGGGCGGCGGCCCGGGTCGAGCAGGCGACCCGGGCGTACCGGACCGTGGTCCGGATGCTCGACGGGGTACGGCCCGGGCCGGTCCCGGCGGACGCGCCCCGGCCGCTGCTGCGGGTGCAGATCCGGACCCCGGACCGGCCCGGCGTCATGCAGGACCTGCTGCGCGAGCTCGGCGCCCGGCTGTCCGCGACCGACGGGGACGTCGATGTCCTGTACGCGCTGACGCCGGTCGTCGACGGGCAGGCGCTGTCCGGGCGGCTGCTGCTGCGGCTGCCCTACGACCGGGGCGGGGACGACCGGTGGGCCCGGACCGACTGGCAGGACATGGGCCGGCTGATCGCGCAGGCGGTGGCGCGGGCGTCCGGCGGGCCGAGCGCGGCCGACGCCGAGCGCACCAGCCGGCTCTCCGACGACACGGTCGTCACCCTCGACCTGGTCCGCCGCCCCTCCACCGCCGCCCCCGCCGCCACCTCAGCCCTCTGACGGAACCGCCGACCCTGACCCGCACCGGGCCACCGGGCCCCGCGCCGCACCGGGGTGAGCGGCCGGCGTCGTCCGCACCGGGCCACCGGGCTCGGCGCCGCACCGGGGGCGACCGGGCGGCCGGCGCGGTTCGCGCGAGGCGGCGGGCTTGGCCGCGCGGGCCGGCGGCGCGGCCGGGCAGCAGTGCGGGGCCGGTCCCGGGAGGGAGCCGGCCCCGCAGGGCGTGCTGACTAGCGCTCGATCTCACCGCGGATGAACGCCTCGACGGAGGCGCGGGCCTCGTCGTCGGGGCGCTGCTCCGGCGGGGACTTCATGAAGTAGGACGCGGCCGAGAGGATCGGCCCGCCGATGCCCCGGTCCAGGGCGATCTTCGCCGCGCGGACGGCGTCGATGATCACGCCGGCCGAGTTGGGCGAGTCCCACACCTCGAGCTTGTACTCCAGGTTGAGCGGGACGTCACCGAACGCCCGCCCCTCCAGCCGCACGTACGCCCACTTGCGGTCGTCCAGCCAGGCCACGTAGTCCGACGGCCCGATGTGGACGTTGTTCTTGCCCATGTCGTGGTCGACGTTGGAGGTCACGGCCTGGGTCTTGGAGATCTTCTTCGACTCCAGCCGCTCGCGCTCCAGCATGTTCATGAAGTCCATGTTGCCGCCGACGTTGAGCTGCATGGTCCGGTCGAGCACGACGCCCCGGTCCTCGAACAGCTTGGCCAGCACCCGGTGCGTGATGGTCGCGCCGACCTGCGACTTGATGTCGTCGCCGATGATCGGCACGCCCGCGTCGGTGAACTTCTGCGCCCACTCCGGCGTGCCCGCGATGAACACCGGCAGCGCGTTGACGAACGCCACCCGGGCGTCGATCGCGGCCTGCGCGTAGAACCTCGCCGCGTCCTCGGACCCGACCGGCAGGTAGCAGACGAGCACGTCGGCCCGGGCCTCCCGCAGCGCCGCGACCACGTCGACCGGCTCGTCGTCGGACTCCTCGACGATCTGCCGGTAGTACTTGCCGAGCCCGTCGAGGGTGTGGCCGCGCTGCACGGTCACGTCCTGCGGCGGCACGTCGGCGATCTTGATGGTGTTGTTCTCGCTGGCGAAGATCGCCTCGGACAGGTCGCGTCCGACCTTCTTGGCGTCCACGTCGAACGCGGCGACGAACTCGACGTCGCGCACGTGGTAGTCGCCGAACTTCACGTGCATGAGCCCCGGCACCTGCTGGCCCGGGTCGGCGTCCCGGTAGTACTGCACGCCCTGCACCAGGGATGCAGCGCAGTTGCCCACGCCGACGATGGCCACGCGGACAGACGTCATGGAGTCTCCTTCTGATTCTTCGCTTGCGGGGGCGCGGCCTGCTGTTCCTGCCGCTCGGTGTCGATCAGCTCGTTGAGCCAGCGGACCTCGCGCTCGACCGAGTCGAGGCCGTGCTCCTGGAGCTGGAGGGTGTAGCGGTCGAGCTTCTCCCGGGTGCGGGCCAGGCCGGCCCGCAGGCCGTCGCGCCGTTCCTCGACGCGGCGCCGGCGCCCCTCGAGGATCCGCATCCGCACCTCGGCGTCGGTCTGGGCGAAGAAGGCGAAGTGCACCCCGAAGCCCTCGTCGTCGTACGCCGCGGGCCCGGCCTCGCCGAGCAGCTCCGCCAGCCGCTCCTTGCCGTCGGCGGTGAGCCGGTAGACGACCTTGCCGCGCCGCCCCGTGAGCGCTGGTGCCGTCTTGGTCGGATCGGGCTCGCCCTCGATGATCCAGCCGCGCTCGCGCATCCGGCGCAGCGTCGGGTAGAGCGAGCCGTAGGAGAACGCCCGGAACGCGCCGAGCACCGCTTTGAGCCTGGTCCGCAGCTCGTAGCCGTGCATCGGGGCCTCGCTCAGCAGGCCCAGCACGGCGAACTCCAGCACTGTCCCGTCGCCCTCCGTCCTGCTGCCGTCTTCCCGGTGTCCTCTCGCCGCGATGTATCGCGGCGATACATCAGGACGATAGGCCGCGACGTCCCGCACCGCAACGCGGGGCGGTCGTGGATCACTCGCGCGGCGGCTGCGCCCTGGTCAGCACCGCGTACTCTGGCCGGGTGCGGACCCGGCGACAGGTGGTGGACTACGCGCTGCAGCGGCGCTCGGTCCTCGCCGACCTCTACGCGGGGCGGGCCACCACGCTGGACGTCTGCGACGCCCACCCCTACCTGCTGCGCGCGGCCAAGTTCCACGGCGAGCCGACCGAGGAGAGCTGCCCGGTCTGCCGCAAGGAGCGGCTGATCAACGTGCACTACGTGTACGGCGACGAGCTGCGGGCCGCCAGCGGGCAGGCCAAGTCGGTGGCGGAGCTGCACCGGATGGGTATGGACCACCGCGACTTCACGGTCTACGTGGTGGAGGTCTGCCGGTCGTGCGGGTGGAACCACCTCACCCTGTCCTTCGTCCTCGGCCGGGACGGACTGCCTGGTCAGGGCGGTCCGGAGCGGCGCGAGGCCGGCGGGGAGTGATCGACCGCCACAGACTTTCCCGCCCCCGGATCGAACGCGGAGACCCCTGCGTACGTCTCCTACCCGGGGGCCTGACCCGAGAACGAACGCCGAGCATCGGAGAGCTGTACAGGTGACGCACGACGACGTCCGTCCCGGCGACGACCCGCGTTACGGGCGGCGCGACGGAAACGTGCCGGGCCCCCGCCAGCCCCGGTACGACCAGCCGTCCCCGGCCCAGGCCCGCGGCGGTCCCGACTGGTACGACGACCGCAGCGCGCCGCCCGGCTCCGGTTACCTCGCCGGCCCGGACGGACCGGCCCGCCGCGGCGGCCTCAACGACCCCGGGCGCTACGGCCCCGCCGGCGGCGCCCCGGTCGACCGCGGCCGCCCCGCGTACGGTGCCGACGGCCGCCCGAGCTACAACCCGCCGCCCGGCCGGGCCCAGGGCGCCCCCGGTCCCCGGTACGGCGGCCCCGCCGGGGCCGGCGGCGGAGACGACTACGACGGGGATCCGGCCGCCGGGCTCTACGGCGGCGGCTACGGCGGCGAGCCCGGCTCGGCCGCCGAGGCCCGGCGGGCGCTGCAGGGCGACCCGCTGCTGGTCGGCGGCGGACAAGGTCCCGGCGGCCCGCGCGGCCCCGGCGGCCGTGGCCCCGGCGGTCCCGGCGGCGGTGGTCCCGGCGGCCCGGCCGGCCCCGGCGCCACCGGACCCGGCAAGAAGCGCCGCCCCCGCCTGCGTACCGCGCTCAAGATCGGCGGCCTCGCCCTCGCCGTGCTGATCCTGCTCGGCATCGGCACCGTCGGCCTGATCTACGTGCGCACCGAGGTGCCTGACCCCAACGCGCTGCCGACCAACCAGATCGCCACGATCTACTACGGCGACGGGAAAAACGTGCTGGCCCGCGTCGGCTCGCAGAACCGCAGCGACGTCAAGCTGGCCCAGATCCCGGAGCCGGTCCGGTTCGCCGTGCTGGCCGCGGAGAACCGCAGCTTCTACACCGACCCCGGCATCTCCCCGACCGGCATCACCCGCGCCGCCCTCAACAACCTCAAGGGCGGCGACCTGCAGGGCGGCTCCACGATCACCCAGCAGTACGTGAAGAACGCGTTCACCAACGGCGACCGGACGTTCCAGCGCAAGTTCAAGGAGCTGTTCGTCACCGTCAAGCTGGACAAGCAGTACTCGAAGAACCAGATCCTCGAGTGGTACCTGAACACGATCTACTTCGGCCGCGGGGCGTACGGGATCCAGGCCGCCTCGCAGGTCTACTTCGGCAAGCCGGTCACCAAGCTCAGCGTGGCCGAGGGGGCCGTGCTCGCCTCCAGCATCCGCTCGCCCGCGCTCTACGACCCGCAGGCGCACCCGGTCGCGGCCAAGGCGCGCTGGCAGTTCGTGCTCGACGGCATGGTCACGATGGGCAAGCTGACGCCGGCCGACGAGGCCAAGCAGAAATACCCGAAGGTCCGCAAGAAGACCTCCAGCACGCTGGACGACGTGAAGAAGACCTGGGCCGGGCACGTCGAGGACCAGGTGCTCGACGAGCTGGACGCGGCCGGCTTCAGCCAGGCCCGGCTCAACCAGGAGGGCCTGCGGGTCGTCACCACCATCAGCAAGAGGGCCCAGGACGCGGCGCTCAACGCGGTCAAGGAGGAGTTCGCCGACCAGAAGTCGCCGGACCCGAAGAAGCAGCTGCGGCAGGCGCTGGTCGCGGTCGAGCCGCAGACCGGCAAGGTGCTGGCCTACTACGGCGGCTCCAACGGGCTCGGCCAGGACTACGCGCAGTCCTGGCGGCAGGCCGGCTCCGCCTTCAAGCCGTACGTGCTGGCGACCGCGCTGACCCAGTCGCTGGACCCGGAGACGCCGGACGACAAGAAGATCAGCGTCTACAAGAACTACGACGGGTCCTCGCCGCAGGACTTCGCCGGCACCACGGTGGCCAACTCCGAGGGCGCCCAGTGCAACCCGTGCTCGGTGCTGGACGCGATGCGGCGCTCGATCAACACGGTCTTCTACCAGATGGGCATCGACGCCGGCCCGTCCAACGTGGCCGCGCTCGCCCACAAGCTGGGCATCCCGCCCAAGCGGGACAACGGCGCGCCGACCCTGCAGGAGAAGAACGGCGGCACCGCGGCCGGCATCTCCATCGGCCAGTACGAGGTGCGCACGATCGACCAGGCCCAGGGCTTCGGCGTCTTCGCCACCGGCGGCACGCTGCACCCGGCCCACTTCGTGGACAAGGTCATCGACTCCGGCGGCAAGGTCGTCTACTCGCACGAGGACGAGGCCAAGCAGGTGCTCGACTCCAAGGTCGCCAACGACGTGACGTACGCGATGAAGCCGGTCGCGGCCGCCTCGCTCGACCCGCTGGACGACGGCCGCGACTCCGCGGCCAAGACCGGCACCCAGCAATACCTGGACACCGGCGGCAACAGCGACGCCTGGATGGTCGGCTTCACCCCCAAGGTGAGCGCCGCGGTCTGGGTCGGCACCGACAAGCCGCAGGCGATGAAGACCGTCCAGGGCCGGGAGGTGTACGGGCGGACCCTGCCCGGCGGGACCTGGCAGAAGTTCATGAACGCCTACCTCGACGGCACCCCGCAGGACGAGCTCACCGACGAGGTCGAGGTCAACCCGGCGTTCCGGCCCGGCCCGCGGATCACCGCCGCCCCGCCGGCGACGACCTCGGCCGCCCCGACGCCGACCCGCACCCGGCCGACGCCCAGCCCGACGCCGTCGCCGACCCCCACGCCGACGCCGACCACCACCGAGCCGACCCCGACCCCGACCGGCACGCAGCCGCCGGGCGTCCCGACCCCGACACCGACGAGGACCCGACCCGGGCGGCCGCTGCCACCGGGCATCACGCCGTGACCCTGCCGCCGCCGGAGGCGCGGCCCGCCCCGCTCGTCCGCGGCCCGCTCGATCCGGCGGCGGACGGGCGGCGGCCGTTCCTGCCCTCCCGGGACGACCCGGTGGTGCGGGTGGCCAGCGGCGCGATCGGCGGGCCCTGGGGCCGGCACGGCGCCCTCGGCCTGCGCCGGTTCTGGACGCCGCTGCGGGTGCTGCTGGCGCTGACGCTGGTCACGCTCGCGTTCGCCTGGCTGCAGAAGTCGCCCTGCCAGGACGGCGCCTGGACCGAGGGCAAGCAGTACACCCACTTCTGCTACTCCGACGTGATCCCGCTCTACTTCACCGAAAACCTGGACAAGGGCGCCGTCCCGTACGTGGACCACCCCGTCGAGTACCCGGTGCTGACCGGCGCCTTCATGGGCGTGGCGGCGCTGCTGGCCGACACGGTGCCGCTCGGCGGCGTGCCCGCCGTCCAGGCGTACTTCACGATGACCGCGCTGCTGCTGTCGGTCTGCATGCTGGTGGTCACCTGGAGCACGTTCCGGCTGGCCGGGCGGCGGCGCTGGGACGCGGCCATCGTCGCGCTGTCCCCGCTGGTGATCGTCCACGCGTTCACCAACTGGGACCTGTTCGCGGTCGCGCTGGCCGGGGCGGCGCTGGTGGCCTGGCAGGGGCGCCGGGCCGGGCTGGCCGGCGTGCTGCTGGGCCTGGGCACCGCGGCCAAGCTCTACCCGGCGCTGTTCTTCGTGCCGCTGCTGGCGCTGTGCTGGCGGTCCCGGCAGCTGCCGGCCTTCGGCCGGGCCGCGCTGGGCGCCGTGGTCGCCTGGTCGGTGGTCAACCTGCCGGTGGCGGCGCTGTGGCCGGACTCCTGGCTCCGCTTCCTCAAGCTCAACCGGGAGCGGCCGGCCGACTTCGACTCCCTCTGGTACGGCGTCGTCCAGTCGATCGGCTCCGGCAACCCGGCCCCGCAGGTCAACACCGTCGCCGCCGTGGCCGTGCTGCTGGCGCTGGCCGCGGTGGCGGCGCTGGCCCTGATGGCGCCGCGCCGGCCCCGGCTGCCGCAGCTGCTGTTCCTGGTGGTGGCGGCGTTCCTGCTGACCAACAAGGTCTGGAGCCCGCAATACTCGCTCTGGCTGCTGCCGCTGGCCGTGCTGGCCCGGCCGTCCTGGCGGGTGCTGCTGGCCTGGCAGGTCACCGAGTGCCTGGTCTGGATCCCGCGGCTGCTGTGGTTCCTCGGCACCGGGTCCAAGGGCGTCGACTACTCCTGGTTCTTCGGCGCCGTGCTGCTGCGCGACGCCGCCGTGCTGGCGCTGGCCGCGCTGGTGGTCCGGGACATCCTGCGCCCGGCCGAGGACATCGTCCGCGCGCCCGACCGGCTCGGCGGCGCGGCCGACGACGACCCGGCCGGGGGCGTCCTGGACTGGGCCCCCGACCGCGGGCCGCTGGTGCTGGCCCGGGCCGGCGCCGGTCCGGACCTGATCGACGGCGACGACACCAGGAACGCCACGTAGAGCAGGGCCAGCAGCACCGCCTTGCCCCACACGCCGAGGATCGCGGCCTGCTTGGCCAGCCCCTGGTCACCGCCCTGGGTGATGTCGTAATACCAGCGGAACAGGCCGACGTAGAGCAGCACGTCGACGGCCAGGTAGCTCGCCCACCAGCCCCAGCGCACCCGCAGCAGCACGAAGAACGGCAGCAGCCACAGCACGTACTGCGGCGAGTAGACCTTGTTGAACAGCAGGAACGAGCACAGCATGGCCGCGCTGACCTGCAGCCACGGGTAGCGCCCGGTGCGGCCGGCCAGCCACCAGCCGGCGCCGACCGCCACCAGCCAGGACAGCGCGATCAGCCCGAAGGACCAGGAGTCGACGGTGCCCGGCTCCAGGTCCGGCAGGCCCCAGAACCAGATCGAGTTGGTGGTCAGGTCGGCCACCCGGCCGGCCTGGAAGGAGTACGTCGCCCACCAGCCGTCCGGGTTGACCAGCAGGAACGGCACGTTGATCAGCAGCCAGACCCCGGCCGTGCCCGCCACCACGTTGCGGGCGCCCCGGGTGTCGCGCAGGTAGACCCGGTCCAGCAGCAGCGGCAGCGCGAAGAAGCCGGGATAGATCTTCGTCGCCGCGCCCAGCCCGAGCAGGGCCGCGGCCAGCCCGGGACGGTCGCGGGACCAGGCCCACACCGCACCGGCGACGCACGCGGTGGCGAGGAAGTCCCAGTTGTGCACGCTGTAGAGCACCAGCGCGGGCGCGGCCGCCCAGATGAAGGCCCGGCGCCCGGACAGCCGGGCCAGGATGCCCGCGGTGAGCAGCCCGAACGGGGCCAGCAGCAGCGCGGTCACGGCCAGGTAGTCGCCGTCGTTGGCCGCGAACAGCCCGGCGAACCACATGAAGACGCCGGTGACGATCGGGTATTCGACCGCGCCGTCGACGAGGTTGCCCTGCGGCTGGTCCGAGGGCACCAGCCGGCCCTGCACGTACGGGAAGGTGTGCTCGCGCACGCCCCGGCCGACCCACAGCTGCTGGACGTCGGAGTAGCAGAGCTTGTCGTACTTGTGCAGGCCCAGGTTGACCGAGATGCCGAACTGGTCGTACGTCGGGCCGGTGCACGGCGTCTTGCCGAGGTAGCCGAACAGGATGCCGAGGAACGTCGTCGCCAGCACCGCGAACAGCACCAGGTCGGGGCGCTGTGCCCACTCGTCGAACAGGGCGCCAGGCGCAAGCGCCGGACGCCCGGTTCTCCTCGTTCCCCGCTCGCGCTGCGAGCCCTCGCGCTCGCTCATGGGCTCACCCCGGCAGCCGCTCCCGGAGGAACGCGATGTCCGCGCCCTGCCCCTCGACCAGGCCCGGCGTCTCCACCAGCACCGGCGAGCCGGCGGCGGCGCAGACCGCGACCACCGCGTCGGGGTCGATGTGGCCGTCGGTGAGGTTGGCGTGCCGGTCGGCGCCGGAGCCGAACGTGTCCCGCGACCCGTTGGCGTGCACCAGGTCGATCCGGCCGGTGATCGCCTTGACCCGGTCGACCAGGTCGACCAGCTCCTCGCCGCCGGCGTGGGCGTGGCAGGTGTCCAGGCAGAAGCCGGGGCCGAACTCGCCGACCGCGTCCCACAGCCGGGCGATCCGGTCGAGCCGGCGGGCCATCGCGTTGTCGCCGCCGGCCGTGTTCTCGATCAGGATCGGCAGCGGGAACGTCGTCCGCTCGAAGACCTTGCGCCAGTTGTCGAAGCCGACCTGGGCGTCGTCGCCGTCGTTGAGGTGGCCGCCGTGCACGATCAGGCCCCGGGCGCCGAGCGCGGCCGCCGCCTCCGCGTGCTGGTCCAGGATCTTGCGGCTGGGGATCCGGATCTTGTTGTTGGTCGTGGCCACGTTGACCAGGTAGGGCGCGTGCACGTAGAGGCCGATGCCGGCCTTCGCCAGCGGCTCGGTGTCGGCCTTGCGGTCCGGCGGCTTCTTCCAGCCCTGCGGATCGCCCAGGAAGATCTGGACGATCTCGGCCTTGCGGGCCTCGGCCTCGGCCAGCGGCTCGCCGCCGTGCAGGTGGGCTCCGATCAGCACCATGGCGGCAGCCTACGGCGGGGGGCCGACAGTTCCCATCGGCGGTCCGGGCCGGCCGCCGTCATGGCGCGGCGGTTCGTTCGTCCCCCTTGCGCCCCGTCCCGGCCGCGCGGCCCGCCGGACCCCGACCCGGCTCTCCCCCGCTGCGACCGGGACGGGGTTTCCTCGTCGGGGCCGTCGATGGCGTACCCTCGACCGGTCCGGCGCTCGGTGCGCCGGCATCCCTCCTGCCGCGGAGAGTCCGCGGCCGCCTGAGTCCACAGGAGGCTCGTGACCCGTGCGTCACTACGAGCTCATGATCATCATGAACCCTGATCTCGAGGAGCGGACCGTCTCGCCGCTGCTCGACAACTACCTCAACGTCGTGCGCACCGCCGGCGGCTCCGTCGAGAAGGTCGACGTCTGGGGTCGCCGCCGCCTGTCGTACGAGATCGAGAAGAAGGTCGAGGGCATCTACGCCGTCGTCGACCTCACCTCCGATCCCGCCGCGGTCCTGGAGCTGGACCGCCAGCTCAACCTGAACGACGAGGTGCTGCGGACCAAGGTCCTGCGGCCCGAGATCCGCTAGCCCCCGGAGGTCGTACAGATGGCAGGCGACACGATCCTCACCGTGGTCGGCAACCTCACCGCCGACCCCGAGCTGCGCTTCACCCCGAGCGGGGCGGCGGTCGCGAACTTCACCGTCGCGTCCACCCCGCGGGTCATGGACCGGCAGACCAACGAGTGGAAAGACGGCGAAGCGCTGTTCATGCGCTGCAACGTCTGGCGCCAGGCGGCGGAAAACGTGGCCGAGTCGCTCACCCGGGGCGCCCGCGTCATCGTGACCGGCCGGCTCAAGCAGCGGTCGTACGAGACCAAGGAAGGCGAGAAGCGCACCGTGGTGGAGCTGGAGGTCGACGAGATCGGCCCCTCCCTGCGGTACGCGACGGCCAAGGTCAACAAGGTCTCCCGCGGCAGCGGCGGCGGGGACTTCGGCGGCGGTGGCGGCAACTTCGGCGGTGGCGGCGGCGGCGGCTTCAGCGGCGGTGGTGGCGGTGGCAACCGCGGGGGCGGCGGCAACGACGACCCCTGGGGTTCCGCGGCTCCGGCCGGTGCCGGCGCGGGCTCCTACGACGAGCCCCCCTTCTAGACCAACTTCCTCGAACTACCTGACGGAGCACTGAGACATGGCGAAGGCGCCACTGCGCAAGCCCAAGAAGAAGGTCTGCGCGTTCTGCAAGGACAAGGCCACCTACATCGACTACAAGGACACCGCGCTGCTGCGGAAGTTCATCTCCGACCGGGGCAAGATCCGCGCCCGTCGGGTGACCGGCAACTGCAGCCAGCACCAGCGGGACGTCGCGGTCGCGGTCAAGAACAGCCGCGAGATGGCGCTGCTGCCGTACACGAGCACGGCGCGCTAGGGGGCCGGGATGAAGCTCATCATCACCCAGGAGGTCGCCGGGCTCGGCTCGCCCGGTGACATCGTCGAGGTCAAGGACGGGTACGGGCGCAACTTCCTGGTCCCGCGCGGCTACGCCATCGCGTGGACCAAGGGCGGCGAGAAGCAGGTCGCGACGATCAAGCGCGCCCGCGACTCCCGGACCGTGCGCGACCTCGGGCACGCCCAGGAGATCAAGCGCGACCTGGAGAAAATGACCGTCACGCTGCCGGCGCGGGCCGGGGCCGGCGGCCGGCTGTTCGGCTCGGTCACCGCGGCCGACGTGGTCGACGCGGTCACCCGGGCCGGCGGCCCGCAGCTGGACCGGCGGCGGCTGCAGCTGGCCGGCGGCATCAAGTCGCTCGGCAAGCACCAGGTGCCGGTCGTCCTGCACCCCGAGGTGACGGCCAACGTCGCCCTCGAGGTGGTCGAGGCCTAGTCAGGCCCGGCTCGTTCGGCTCGTTCGGCCGTTCCGCTCGTTCGTCGGAGGCCCGGTTCCCACTGTGGAGCCGGGCCTTCGCCGTCCCCTCAGTGGTACGGCTTGTGCGGGATGGCCGCGTCGTTGAGCTGCTGGTCCACGTCGACCCAGATGGCGCCGTCCTCGATCTTGCAGGCGTACACCGGGATCGCGTCGACCGCGGGCACCCCGGTCGGCTCGCCCGTGTGCAGGTCGAAGCGCGAGTTGTGGGCCGGGCAGATGAGCGTGTCGTCCTCCTGCAGGTAGCCCTCGTTGAGCGGCTGCTGCTGATGGGTGCAGGTGTTGTGGACGGCGACCACCTCGTCCTCGTACAGGCGGACGACGCAGACCGGCTCGCCGAGCTGGCAGAGCATCATGTCGCCCTCCTCCAGCTGGTCGACGTCAGCTACCGCTTTCCACGCCATGGGCCTCTCCTCTGCTCCTGGACCGGGGCAGCGAGCCGCGGACCTCGATCCAGCCGTTGCGCACCCGCGCCGGCAGCACGGGCTGGGGATGGTGGGCCGGCCCGCGGACGACGTGCCCGTCCCGCAGGTCGAACCGGGACCCGTGCAGCGGGCAGGTCACCACGCAGCCGGCGACCTCGCCCCGGCTGAGCAGCGCCCCGGCGTGGCTGCACAGGTCGTCCAGGGCGCGGACCTCGGCCCCGGCCCGGTGCAGCAGCACCTTCCGGCCCTCGACCTCGATCCCGAGCGTGCCGCCGTCGGTCAGCTCGTCGTCGGGGACCGCGCGCACCCAGCGGGTCGGCCCGGCCGTCGCGGCGACCCGGTTGACCATCACCGCCCGGCCCTGCACGAGGTGCCCGC
>DATINN010000136.1:0-2374 GCA_035474175.1 Mycobacteriales bacterium
GCCTGGGCCAGCTTCTTCGACGCCTGGAACTCGCCGTCGGCCGCGATGACCCGGGCCCGCCGCTCCCGCTCGGCCTCGGCCTGCCGTGACATCGAGCGCTTCATGCCCTCGGGCAGCGAGACGTCCTTGACCTCGACCCGCTCCACCTTGACGCCCCACGGCCCCTCGGTCGGCACGTCGATGATCGCGGTCAGCTCGCCGTTGAGCTTGTCCCGGTTGGACAGCAGCTCGTCCAGGTCGGCCCGGCCGATGACGGCCCGCAGCGTGGTCTGCGCGACCTGGGACACCGCGAAGAGGTAGTCGCGGACGTTGACCAGCGCCTTGACCGGGTCGACGACCCGGAAGTAGACGACCGCGTCGACCCGCACGCTGACGTTGTCGCGGGTGATGCAGTCCTGGGCCGGCACGCCCATCGTGGTGATCTGCAGGTTGACCTTGCGCATCCGGTCGATGACCGGGGTGATGAGGGTCAGCCCGGGCCCGCGGGACCCGTCCTGGACCCGGCCGAGCCGGAACACCACCCCCCGCTCGAACTGCTGCACCACCCGGACGGACAGCGCCGCCAGCAGGACGGCGAGCACGGCGATGACGACGATGATCCCGATGAGCACTGACATGGTCGCTCCCTAGTGGCACCGACCACGCTACGCCCGCAGTCAGCCCCCGGCAGCGGTGCCGAGCTCGAACCAGACGGTCTTGCCGAGCCCGCGCTCGTCCGGGTCGACGCCCCACCGGTCGGCCATGGCCTCGACCAGGTGCAGGCCCCGCCCGGAGGTGTCGCGCCGGCCGACCTGCACCAGCTGGGGGCGGCGGTGGCTGGAGTCGGCCACCCCGACGCGCAGCGTGCCGCCGGCCAGCCGGACGCTCACCACCAGCTCGTCGCGGGTGTGCCGGATCGCGTTGGAGACCAGCTCGGTGGTCAGCAGCGCGGCGGTGTCCCGGGTGTCGTCGTCGACCTGGTTCTTCAGCAGGTCGTTGACCAGCCAGCGGGCCACGCTGGCGCTCTCCGCGGTCGGCGGCAGGGTGCGGCGCAGGGTCGAGCCGTCCGGGCCGGGGCCGACCAGGTGCCCGACCAGCAGCACCGTGTCGTCCGGCGGCGGGTCGTCGACCAGCTCCGCCAGCCGGGCCGCGAGCTCGTCCGGGCCGGTGACGGGGTCGGTGCCGATCGCGTCGAGCAGCCGGCGCAGGCCGTCATCGGTGCCGAGGACGCCGCCGTCGCGCAGCAGCCCGTCGGTGTAGAGGACCAGCGCGCTGCCCGCCTCGACCTGGGTGGTGACCTCGCGCCAGACCTCTCCGGAGCGGACCCCCAGCGGCGGGCCGCCGGCCCCGTCGAGCAGGCACGGGGCTCCGCCGGGGCTGGTCAGCACCGGGGGCAGGTGCCCGGCCCGGACCACGGTGACGATCCGTTCCCCCGGGTGCACCAGCGCGTACGCCATGGTGACGAGGCGCCCGGTCTCCAGGCCGAGGTGGAACTCGTTGGTCCGGGTCACGACGACGGCCGGCGGGTGGCCCTCCAGCGCGTACGCCCGGACGGCGCCGCGCAGCTGCGCGGTCAGGGCGGCGGCGACGAGGTCGGCGCCGGCCACGTCCCCGACGACGAGCGCGACCGCGCCGCCGTCGACCCGGATCACGTCGTACCAGTCGCCGCCGACGTGGTCGGGGTCCCCGGCCGGGAAGTAGCGCGCGGTGACCGGGAGGCCGTCGACCTCGGGCAGCCGGCCCGGCAGCAGGGCACGCTGCAGTCGTAACTGCGGTCCTTCAGATCCCCCGTCGCCTTGCTGTTCCACCCCTCAGTCATGGCCCGTCCGGGATGACCGGAAACCATCAGGAGACGCCGGGTTCCGCGTACGGCAGGATCGGCGGCGTGTCGGACGTGCTGCGCGGGTCCCTGCGGGGGTTCGGGACCTCCATCTTCTCCACGGTCACCGAGTGGGCGATCGAGGCCGGGGCGATCAACCTGGCCCAGGGCTTCCCGGACTTCGAGCCACCGGAACCGCTGGTGGCGGCGGCGTCGGACGCGCTGCACCAGGGCCTGCACCAGTACGCGCCGAGCGTCGGCGACCCCGTCCTGCGGCAGGCCGTGGCCGAGCACCAGAAGGCCGAGTACGGGCTGGACTGGGATCCCGTGACGGACGTCACGGTCACCACCGGCGCCAGCGAGGCCATCGCGGCGTCGCTGCTGGCGCTGCTGGAGCCGGGGGACGAGGTGGTGCTGATCGAGCCCTGCTACGACCTGTACCCGTACGCGGTGGTCGCAAAACCGTCCGAGATCACGCCGCAGCGCCAGCAGCGACGCCGCGATGGCCTCGCTGGCGCCGGTGGTGACCGTGACGTCCGTCACGGGATCCCAGTCCAGCCCGTACTCGGCCTTCTG
>DATINN010000137.1:0-3798 GCA_035474175.1 Mycobacteriales bacterium
CGCAGCGCCAGCCAGACGATCGGCACCGCGACGAGGACCGCGACGGCGGCGGCGATGAGCAGCCGGGTCCGGGGCGGCCGGACCAGGTGCCAGCCGGCCAGCACCAGCGCCGGACCGGCCAGCCAGGGTCCGCCCACGACGTACGCCAGCACCGCGAGCGCCGCCCAGCCGAGCGCCGACCGGACGGTCCCGGACACCCGACGGCCGAGTCGCCCGGGCGCCGGCCCGGCTCGGGTCGCACCGCCGGACGGGCGGCCGGGCTCCTCCCCCGGCGGCAATCCACCCGGGGCCGGCGGCGTCCCGGTGGCGAGCGGCCGGGCCAGCGCGACGAGCAGCGCGCTGCCCAGCGCGACCGCGCCCGAGCCCAGCACGGCGGCGTCGGTGCCGGTCTGGCCGGTGTACCGGACGGCGATCGTGTGGTCCCCGGGCGCGTCGACCCGCCAGCCCGCCGCATACCCGTCCAGCGCGATCGGCGGTCCGAGGTCGCGGCCGTCCAGCGTGGCCCGCCAGTGCGGGTCGAGCGCCTGTCCGGTGACGAGGTAGTAGGGATGGACAGCACCCGTGACGTGCGCGGTGAACCGCGGACCGCGACCCTCCTCGACCCGGACCGCCGGCGCGGGCGCGGGCGCCGGAGCGGCGGCCGTGCCGAGCGGATCGCGCAGCACCAGCTCGTCCGCGGTCCAGCCGGCCACCGGTCCGAGCCGGTGGTTGCCAGAGGTCACCGGCAGCCGGCCGCACCCGACCCACGGCACCGGGTCGGCGGACAGGATCGGCGTGACCGGCCGCATCATGACCGGCTCGCCGTCCAGCGTCGCCACCCGCACGCAGGCCTTCGCGGACAGCGTCCCGGAGAACGGCATGGTCGCGCCGCCGAAGCCGACCTCGGCGATCCGGACCGCCCCGGCCGGGTTGTGGGTCTGCGTGTCCAGCACGGTGACCCGGACGGTCGAGGCGACCTGGGCCGGGACCGGGATCCGGGTCGTCCGCGGACCGAGGGTCGCGTCGATGCCGCGACCGCCGTCCAGGCTGATCCGGACCCGGGTGATCCGGTCCGGCGGCTCGGGCTGGCCCGCGCCGGTCAGGGTCAGGCTGACCGAGTCGACCCGGCGGGCCGGCGCCCTGACCGTCAGCGACTGGCCCACGACCGGGCCGCCGGGCGCCCAGGCCGTGTCGGTACGCCCGTCGACCGCCTGCGACGCCCGTACGGTCGGCAGGCCGAAGGCGCGGGAGGTCGAGCTCGCCCGTATCGGCCCGGACGCGCCGGCCAGCACGTCGAGGTCCCGCTCGGACAGCGAGGGCCCGATCCGCACGGTGCCGGAGAGCCCGTACCGCCGGTTGACCGGGACGGCCAGGTCCCGGTTCAGCCCGGTCTCCTCGTCGTCGGCGGCCGCGGCGGTGCCGCGGACCCGGGTCAGCACCAGGTCGACCGGGGTCCGGCGCAGTGCCGTCCGCCCGGCCAGGTCGAGCCCCGCGACCAGGTCGTGCATCGTCCGCGGGGTGCGGGCCACCCGGGCCAGCGTGACACCCGGGATCCGCACCTCCTGCACGCCGACGAGGTTGAAGCCGGTGCCGGTCACGCCCAGCACGGTGATCTTGGCCGAGTCCGCCACCGTCCGCTGCGGCAGCGTCAGCTCGGCCGCGCCGGACGCGTCGACCGCGCGGTCCGCGCTCACCCCGCCGACCTCGATCCGGACCTTCGCGATCCGCTGCGCGTCCGCCGTGCGGACCTGGACGGTGATGCTCGGCACCAGCCGCGGCTGGTCGAAGCGCACGGTCAGCGACTGGCCGACGGCCCGGCCGAAGTCGCCGAACAACCAGCTGGTGTCGGGGTTGCCGTCGACCGCGTTCTCCGGGGCGCCGGCGGCGACCGGGCCGAAGACGGAGCCGACATCGGTCGCGGTCACCGATCCGCCCGCCACCTCCAGCACGGTCTGCTTGTCGGCGTCGAACAGCGTCCGGGTGCCGCCCGGATCGGTCCCGGCCGGCAGCAGCGGACCCTGGCTGCCGCCGAGCCGGCCGCCGGCCGTGCTGCGGAGCCGGTTGGTGTCGGTCAGCACGATCCGGCCCACGTCGCCCCGGGCCAGCAGGCCGGCCAGATCGGCGCTGGTCAGGTCGCCGAGGTAGCGGAACGGCCGATTTCCGTCCAGGAGCTTGGCGGCGACGAGCGGCGCCACCGCGAAGCCGTCGCCGTCCACGAGCACGGTGCCGGCGGCGGGCTTCGCGCTCACCACCGGCCCGGCGCCGGCGACGGAGTAGTGCTGCAGTGGCGGCAGCGCCGCCTCGGCGAAGGACAGCGGCGGGTAGGCCGGGGACACGGTGTTCTGCCCGGGTGCGCCGAAGTTCCCCTGCGGCAGCAGGCCCTTGTCCGCGTTCACCTGGTCCTGCAAGACCTGCGGCCGGGCCCCGCCGACGTCCTCCCACACCGTGTCGTTGCGCACCAGCAGATCCCCGACGCCGAGGTAGCGGGCGGTCGCGGACAGGGCGCCGGGCGGCAGCGAGCCCTCCTGCAGCTGCACGTCGGTGGCGGCGAGCAGGTTGGCCGCCCGCGGTGTCGTGACCGGGATGACGGTGCGCAGCAGGGCCGGCCGGGACAGCACCGACGGGGCCAGGTCGTCGGGCCGCGACTGCGACCAGCGGTATTGCGAGAGCACCTCGCCCGGCACGAGCCAGACCCGCTGGTCGGCCGGCCCGCGGTTGAGGTCCGCCGCCGCCGTCCGCCAGTAGTCGGGCAGGTCCACGGTGCTGGTGTAGAGACCGCCGGTCCAGCCCGGCAGGGTCGCGCCGATCAGCACCACGCCCAGCCCGACCGCGACCAGCGTCCGCCGCTCCGGGTCCCGCCAGCGGCGCAGGGCGGCCGCGGTGCCGGCGGCCAGCAGCAGCGCCGTGCCGAGGACCAGCAGCGAGCCGATCTTGTTCGTGGTGCGGAACGCCGCCGCCCCGGGCACGTGGTCGAACCCCCAGCGCAGCACCCGGCCCAACACGGTCGGATCCGCCGGCGGGTGCACCCCGACCATGACCGGGACGGCCACCGCGACCAGCAGCAGGCCGAGCCGCCGCACGGTGCCGCGGGCCAGCAGCGCCGCCGCGGCGGCCAGCGCCGGCAGGCCGAAGCTGAGCAGCACCACCACCGGGTCGTCGAGGTAGCCGGTCCACTGCGGGACCCAGGCCCCGTCCGGACCGGAGCCGTAGAGCGGCCAGAGGCCGAGGCCGCGCACCACCTCGGCCGCCGAGGACGGGCCGAAGATGCCGTCCAGGGTCTCGGAGTTCTGCACGACGACCGCGCCGGCGTGCAGGGCGAGCACCGACGGCACCACCCAGTACGCGGACAGGGCCGCGACCAGCGCCGCGCAGCGGCCCAGCACGGCCAGCACCGACCGCCAGGGCAGCCCGTCGGCGCGCCGCACCACCAGGGCGACCACCGGCACGGCGACCAGCTGCAGCAGCGGCACCACCCCGGCGTTCATGCCGCTGGCCGCGGCGAAGGCCAGCGCGAAGGCGGCCGGCCAGCGCCAGCGCGCGGCCCGGGCCCGCCAGCCCCGCCCGGGCACCTGCTCCCGCAGCGCCCGGACCAGGAACAGCAGCTGCCAGGGCAGCACCGCCCACGGCAGCAGGATGGCCTGGGTGCCGCCGGCCACGACCACGTACGGGTTGGCCACGAAGGTGGTGCCGGCCACCAGCGGTCCGGCCGCTTCCGCGCCCGGCTCAGCCGTGTCGGCGAGCGGCCGGATCGCGCGGTAGAGCCGGGCCGCCCCCCAGGCCCCGGCGACCATGAGCAGGAGGCGCAGCACCCGGACGGAC
>DATINN010000138.1:0-7001 GCA_035474175.1 Mycobacteriales bacterium
GGCCGCGTGCCGGGCCGAGCGCAGCAGCCGGGCCGCGGCGGTCCGGGCCGGCGCCGCCCAGTCGGCGTCGGGCAGCACGGCGCCGTCGCCGAGCAGGGCCAGCACCCGGCGGGCCGCCGCCAGCGCCGGGCCGGGCTCGCCCGCGTCGAGCCGGGCCCGGGCCGCGCGCAGCAGCGCGGCCGCCTCGACCAGGTCCACCCCGACCCGGTCGCCGAGCCGGTAGCCGCCGGGCCCGCCGACCACGACCGCCGCCCCCAGCGCCGCCCGCAGCCGGCTGACCAGCGTGGCCAGGTTCTCGGCCGGGGCCCGGGGCGGCCCGGCCGGCCAGGCCGCCTCGACCAGCCGGTCCGCCGGCACCGCCGCCGGGGCGTCGACGGCCAGCCGGGCCAGCACCGTCCGGGCCTTGCGGCTGCCGACGGCGGCGGCCGGGAGCGGGCGGCCGTCGCGGACCACGCTCAGCCCGCCGACCAGCCCGATCGCCCACTCCCCGGCCTCGGGAGCCCGTCCGGCCGTCATGTCCCCTCCCCGTGGTGCGTCGCGACCGCAGCCTGACAGCTGACCTGCCCCAGCACCACGGGATCGCGGGCAAGCCTGCCCGCCGGGGCAACGCCGCGGGATCGCGGGCGAGCCTGCCCGCCGGGGCAACGCCACGGGATCGTCGGCGAGCCTGCCCGCCGGGGCAACGCCGGGTCCGGATCGGGCCGGCACCGCGGTCCGGCCGACCGGGTGGCGGCGGCTGCGGCACACTCGACCCGGGCCGGTCCCCGACCCCGGCCGGTGAGGAGCGCGACGTGGTGTCCTGGCAGCCGGACGTCCTGGGTACGGGCTACGAGCAGCGCACGATCGAGCTCGGTCCCGACCCCGACGGCGAGGGCGGCGTCGCCGCGGTCCTGGTCCGCCGTACGGTCCGGCCGGCCGAGACCGTCCGCGGCGTCGCCCTCTACGTGCACGGCTTCTCCGACTACTTCTTCCAGACCGAGCTGGCCGACTTCTTCGCCGCCCGCGGGCTCGCCTTCCACGCGCTGGACCTGCGCAAGTCCGGCCGGGCCCGGCGTCCCGGCCAGACCGCCCACTACGTCTCCGACCTGGCCCTGTACGACGCCGAGCTGGACCGGACCCTCGACCTGCTGGCCGCCGAGCACCCGGGCCTGCCGGTGGTCGCGGTGGCGCACTCGACCGGCGGGCTGATCCTGCCGCTGTGGCTGGACCGCCGGCGGCCCGCGGCCGTCGCCGGGCTGGTGCTGAACAGCCCCTGGTTCGACCTGCAGGGCAAGGGCCTGCACCGCGGCCCGATCACCCAGGCGCTGCGGGTGCTGGGCCGGGTGCGCCCGCTGCGCACGCTGCCGCCGGGGCCGACCGTCTACGGCGGCACCATCCACACCAGCGGCACCGGCGAGTGGGACTTCGACGTCGCGCTCAAGCCGCTGGCCGGCTTCCCGGTCACGTACGGCTGGCTGAACGCCATCCGCCGCGGGCACGCCCGGCTGCACCGCGGGCTCGACGTCGGGGTGCCGTCGCTGGTGCTGCGCTCGGACCGGACCCACTACGCGAAGGCGTACTCGGCCGAGGACGACCGGGCCGACACCGTGCTGGACGTGCGGCAGATCGCCCGCTGGGCCGGCTGCCTGGGCGGCGAGACGACGGTGGTGCCGATCGCGGGCGCCCGGCACGACGTCTTCCTGTCCCTGCCCGAGGTGCGCGAGGCCGCGTACGACCGGCTCGAGGGCTGGCTGCGGGACCACGACCTGGTTTTGTCGGAGGGGTCGGGCACCATCTCGGCATGACCGTCACCGCACAGCTCGACCTGGCCATCTTCGACGCGCCCGACATCGCCGCGGTCGGCTCGTTCTACGCGGCGCTGACCGGCTGGGAGGTCGTCCGGCGCAACGACGACCGGTTCGGCCTCCGCACGCCCGACGGGCAGGAGGTCGAGTTCCAGTTCGCCCCCGACCACGTCGCGCCGCAGTGGCCGGGTCAGGAGCGGCCGCAGCAGTTCCACCTCGACCTGCAGACCGACGACCCGGCGGCGATGGCCGAGCGGGCGGTCGAGCTCGGCGCCACCCGGCTGGCCGACGGGGCCGGCTGGATCACGCTGGCCGACCCGGCCGGCCACCCGTTCGACCTGTGCCAGCGGGACGGGGTCGGGCCGGTGCTGGCGCTGTTCGCGGTGACCATCGACGCGCCCGACGCCTCCGGCCTGGCCCGGTTCTACGCGGACCTGACCGGCATGGAGGTCAGCTACGACGGCCCCGAGGGCGCGATGGTCTCGGGCAAGGACCGCAACCTGATGTTCCAGCGGATCGAGGACTACACGCCGCCGCAGTGGCCCGACCCGGCCCACCCGCAGCAGGCCCACCTCGACCTGTGGATCGCGGACCTCGACGCCGGCGAGGCCCGGGCGGTCGAGCTGGGCGCGACCCGGCTGCCGGCCGGCGGCGCGCAGTTCCGCGTCTTCACCGACCCCGCCGGCCACCCGTTCTGCCTGATCAACGGCTAGCGGCGCCCTGGTCGCGGGCTGGTCGAGCGGGCTGGTCGAGCGGGCTGGTCGAGCGGGCCGGCCCCGCCGCGTACGGGGGGGCGCGGGCGGGACCGGCCTCAGGGAAAGGTCGCCGGGCCGGTCCCGGAGTTAAACGCCGCACCGTCCGATCGGCCGGGAAAGGGGCCGATCGCAGTAGACCCGTTGCGCGGGTCGGCCTCAGACCGACTCGGGCACCAGGGCCGTCCGCGGCGCCGTGTTCGGGGCCCGGCGCCAGGACCGGTTCCGCCGCCAGAGGACGTACGCGACCAGTCCGAGCGGGATCGGCAGCACGTAGGTCAGGGCCCGGAAGATCAGCACCGCCGCCGCGACCGCGGGCCGGGCCCCGCCGGCCGCGGCCAGCCCGGTGATCAGCGCGACCTCGACGATCCCGAGCCCGCCCGGGCTCAGCGGGATCGCGGTGACGAGCCGGGCGAAGGCGAAGACGGCCAGCACCTCGACCCAGCTCACGTCGGCCTCCGACACCCCGGCGAAGCGCAGGGCGAGCAGCAGCACCAGGTAGAGCGAGAGGTGGCTGACCAGGGTGACCAGCGCGATCACGTGCCAGCGGGCCCGCAGCAGCGTCACGGTCCGGTTCCGGAACTTCGTCGTGGCCAGCTCCCAGCCCTGCACCGGACCGCGGCCGAACGGCCGGCGCAACGCCGTCGCGACCCGGCCGGCGGCCAGCCCGAGCCGGGTCGCGCTGCGGTCGCTGTGCAGCAGCAGCCCGAACAGCACCACCGCCGCGGCCAGGGCGGCGATGCCGAGCAGCCCGGCCACGACCCGGCCGCCGGAGGGGTTGCCCCGCAGCGCGACCAGGGCCAGCGCGAGCACCGGCAGGGCCAGCTTGGCGAAGTTGTTGAAGACGCCGGAGACCAGCAGCGACACCGAGGTCCGGGACCGGGAGAAGCCCCAGGAGGAGAACATCGCGTAGTTCAGGCCGATCCCGATCGCGCCGCCGCCGGGCACCGTGTTGGACACGGCCGTGCTGGCCTCGGTCGCCACCCCGGCCTGGGCGAAGCGCAGCCCCGGCATCGTGGACACGTTGACCAGCAGGTACGTGACCAGGTTCCAGATCGCGACCACGCCCAGCGTGACCACCTCGGGCCAGCTCATCGCCCGGATCGAGGACCAGACGTCGCTGACGCTGGTGAACTGGGGCAGGAAGAACCAGAACACCGCCACGACCAGGGCCAGCGAGATCGCCACCGACACGACGGAGCGGACCGGGATCCTCGACGGGCTCATGGCAGGTCTCCGCTCGGGTCGAGCCGCAGCCGGCCGTCGCTGACCTCGCGGACCATCTGGTCGAGGTTGCGCCGGCTGAGGAAGGCCAAGGACTCCGCGGCCGCCGCCACCGGCTCGCCCCGGGTGCCGCCGCGCAGGTCGAAGCGGTAGGTCACGCAGCCGCCGGCGAAAGTGTAGTGCCGCTCCCCGGCGTAGCCGGTGCTGACCCGGGTCACCCGCTCGTAGCGGCGCATCTCCGGCTGCTCGCTGGGCACCTCGGTCGTGCCGGTGACGTCGCAGGACGGCTCCAGCGCCACGACCAGGGCGTGCACGCCGTCGCGGTCGGAGTTGAAGAACAGCTCGGCCCGGCCGTCGCGGGGGCGGATCTCGGCGAAGCTCCAGCCCGGCGGCAGCGCCCGGATGCAGGGCAGCCACTGCGCCCCCGGCACGGCCTGGGCCATGATCATCAGGCCGCGCCGGACCGTGCCGGCCGGGCTGGTGCAGGTCGGCTGCTGCCCGATCTGGACCGGGCCGGTGCTGACGCAGCCCGCGGCCAGGCCGGCCAGCACGACGAGCAGCAGCGCCCGCCTCACAGCGGGCTCCGCAGCAGCTCGATCACCAGCTGCGAGGCCAGCAGGGCCAGCAGCAGCATCCCGATCAGCAGCCCGACCCGGCGTACGGTCCAGCGCTGGATCCGGATCGGGGGGTGCTGCTCCGGCAGCAGCCGGGTGAACTCGGCGTGCAGGTCCCGGCCGTGGTCCCGGATCATCCGGCGCAGCTGGGACGGCATGGTCAGCCCGCGGGTGGCGGCGAACGCCTCCGCGATCTCGCCGTCGGAGAACTGCCGGCGGGCCCGCGCGTACACGGTCGGGACGTCGCTGCGCAGGGCCAGCACGAGCATCATGTTCCCGAGGTCGACGGCCTGCCGCCAGGGGCTCGGCCGGACCTCGGCGAAGGCCGAGTCGATCATCAGCATCCGGCCGTCCCGGACGAGCAGGTTGGCCGGCTTGATGTCGCGGTGGGCCAGGCCGGCGTCCCACAGCTGCCGGACGATCGCCAGCCCCTGGTCGATCAGCGACTCGTCCATGTCGACGTCGCCGGCCTCCTTGGCCCCGTGGAAGAACTCGGCGACCAGCAGGTATTCGCGCTCCGGGGTGATCTCGACGATCCCGTACGGCTCCGGCACCGGCAGCCCGGCCGAGTGCATCAGCCGCAGCACGTAGTCCTCGTACTGCACGAGCCGGCGGACGGTGTTGAACGGCTTCTCGTCCTCCAGCCGCCCGTAGAGCAGCGTGCGGCCCAGCTTGTACCAGCGGTCCGAGCGCAGGTGGGTGATCGCGTACAGCTTGGCGAACAGGTACGTCGGCTCCTCGCCCTTGACCGTCAGCCGCAGCGGCGTCGAGCCGCCCGAGCCCTCCAGCCCGAACGGGGTGACCGCGGTGACGACCACGCCGAGCTGGTCGTGCAGCGCCCGGACGATGGCCTCGCCGCGGTGCCCGGTGACGTCCAGGTGGGCGGCCCGGCCGCGCCGGTAGGTGACCGGGAAGACGTCGTTGGGCACCAGCAGCCGCCAGCCGGCCAGCGGCACCGCCACCCCGAGCGCGACCGCGACGAGCTGGTCGGTGGGGTGGTCGACGGCCAGGTAGAGCCGGCCGGCGCAGACCAGGGCGACCAGCCCGGCCGCGACCAGCTTGCCGCGGCCGCGGATCCGGCCCGCCGGCAGCAGCGCGTAGAGGACGTTGACGGCGGTGGCGGTGAGCACGGCCACCGGCCGGGACGGCATCGCGAACCCCTGCCAGGCGCCCAGGATCTCCACCGTGAGCGGCCGCGGCCGCTGGATGACCTCGTTGGCCGTCGAGCTCAGGTTGCTGACCAGCCACATGGTGGCGATCCACACGAACAGGTGCCGCCACCGGCGCCAGAACAGCATCACCAGCAGGCTGGCCCACCACCCGCCGAGCACCACCGGCCCGATCGCGGCGTCCACCCCGCGGAAGAACCCGGTCGCGACCCCGGTCCGCAGCCCGCTGAGCCCGGTCAGGACCGGCTTCTCGATCTCGTCCAGGCGCAGGGTCAGGCCGCCGGCCGGGACCAGCAGCACGCAGAACAGGATCGCCAGCCCGGCCACCGCGAGCCAGAACTTGCCCGACCGGTTGAGCTGGCGCGGCAGCGGCGGCGGCTCGCCGGACGGCCGGCGCCGGCGCCGGGCCCGCGCGACCGGCGGGAACGGCAGCCGGACGCCGTCGCCCGACGTGGTGGCTTCGACCGGAACCGACATCGCTCACCTCGCGGGCAGGGCGACGAGTTCGGGCAATGCTATCGGCAACGACTGGTCAAGAAGTAGCATCCCGGGGCATCCGACGATCTCTGCGGGAGGTCGGGTTGCGGGCGCTGCTGACCGTTGTCGTGCTCGTGCTCTGCGCCGCCTGCGGGACGGACCAGCCCGGGCCGGAGCCGCGGGACCCGGGCCGGATCCGGATCGCCTCCTTCGACTTCCCGGAGAGCCGGCTGGTGGCCGAGCTGTACGCGCGGGCGCTGCGCCGCGCCGGCCTGCCGGTCGACGTGCTGTCCGGCCTGGGCACCCGCGAGCTGGTCGCGCCGGCGCTGCAGCAGGGCCAGGTCGACGTCGTCGTCGACTACACCGGCAGCCTGCTCGACCACCTCGGCGGCGACGGCACCGAGACGCACGGGACGCCGGAGCAGGTGCACGCGGCGCTGCAGCGGCGGCTGGCCGGCCGCGGCCTGACCGCGCTGGCGTACGCGCCGGCCGAGGACGCCAACGCCTTCGCCGTCCCGACCGCGTACGCGCGGGCGCACCGGATCAGCCGGCTCAGCGACCTGCGCCGGCTGGCCGGCGGGCTCACGTTCGGCGGCCCGCCGGAGTGCCCGACCCGCCGCTACTGCCTGCAGGGGCTGCGGGACACGTACGGGCTGCGGTTCGCCGGGTTCCGGGCGCAGCCGAGCCGGGCCGCCACCGCCACCGCGCTGGAGTCCGGCGACATCGGCGTCGGCGTGCTGGAGAGCACCTCCGGCCTGCTCGGCACCGGGCAGCTGACGCTGCTCGTCGACGACCTCAACCTGCAGCCGCGGGAGAACCTGGTGCCGGTCGTGCGCACCGACGTCGTCGCCCGCTACGGCCCGCCGTTCACGTCCACGCTCGACGCGGTCAGCGCCCGGCTGTCCAGCGCCGACCTGGTCCGGCTCAACCACATCGCCGCCGTCAACCCGGTCGGCCCGGCCGAGGCCGTCGACGCGTACG
>DATINN010000139.1:0-2691 GCA_035474175.1 Mycobacteriales bacterium
GGCCAACCTCGGCGGCGCCGAGCCTGGTGGTGCCGGGCCCGGCGGTGCCCACCCCGGCGGTGCCCACCCCGCCGGGGTCGGGCCCGGGGGTGCCGGGCCCGGCGGTCCAGACCCAGGCGGTCCAGACCCAGGCGGCGCCGACACCGGCGCCGCGGGCGCTGCCGCCCCGCCTGACGTCCTTCCTCGGCCGCGAGACCGACCTGCGCCGGGTGGCCGCGCTGCTGCAGCAGCACCGGCTGGTCACGATCACCGGCCCCGGCGGCGTGGGGAAGACCAGCCTGGCGCTGGAAGCCGCGCGGACCGTCGCGGCCGGATTCGGCGACGGCGTCGGGTTCGTCCGGCTGGCCGGCGTCACCGACCCGGAGCAGCTGCCCCAGGCCGCCCTCACCGCGCTGCAGGTCCACGACGTGGCCACGGTGACGGCCGAGGACCAGCTGCTCGGCCACCTGCGCGACCGCGCCGCCCTGCTCGTCCTCGACAACTGCGAGCACCTGGCCGACGCCTGCGCCCTGCTGGCCGAGCGGCTGCTGGAGTCCTGCCCGGGCGTACGGCTGCTGGCCACCAGCCGGGAACCGCTGGCCGCCCGGGGCGAGGTCCAGAGCGCCCTCGACCCGCTGCCCGTGCCGGCCGGGGACGCGCCGCCCGCGGACCTGGCCGGCAGCACCGCCGTCCAGCTCTTCGTCGACCGCGCCCGCGCCGCCCTGCCGGACTTCGACCTGGGCGATGACAACGCCGGCGCGGTCGCCGCGATCTGCCGGCACCTGGACGGCATCCCGCTGGCGCTGGAGCTGGCCGCCGCGCGGGTGGCGGCGCTGCCGGTCGAGGAGCTGGCCAACCGGATGGGCGACCGCTTCGCCCTGCTGACCACCGGCCCCCGCACGGCCGAGGCGCGCCAGCGCACCCTGCGGGCCACCGTCGACTGGAGCTACCAGCTGCTCACCGATCCGGAGCGGGTGCTGCTGCGCCGGCTGTCGGTGTTCCGCGGCGGCTGGACGCTGGACGCGGTGCAGGCCGTCGCCGGTGGTGCCGGCCTGGACCGGGCCGCGGTCGTGGACGTCCTGGGCCGGCTGGTCGACCGGTCCCTCGTCGTCGCCGACCGGGCGGCCGCCGACCGGGAGGGCGGCCCGCGCTACCACCTGCTGGAGACCATCCGGGAGTACGCCCGCGAGCGGCTGGCCGGGTCGGCCGAGGAGGACCGGGTCGCCCGCGCCCACGCCGGTCACGTCACCGACCTGGCCGAGCGGGCCGAGGCCGACCTGCGCGGCGGCGGGCAGGCACGGTGGCTGCGGCGGCTGGTGGTCGAGCGGGACAACATCGAGGCGGCGCTGGCCTGGTGCACCGCGCACGCGGCGGCCGAGCCCGACGCCGGGCTGCGGCTGGTCGGCGCGCTCGGCTGGTACTGGTACTTCGCCACCCGCCCCGACGGCGGCCCCCGGGTCGCCGCGATGGTCGCGGCCGCGCCGGCCGGGTCACCCGCGGCCCGGGCCCGGGCGCTGCAGGCGCTGGCCGTGGCCGCCCGGCCCGGCAACTGCATCGTGCACCCCAACCCGGGCTGCGCCGCCGCGGCCGCGCAGAGCCGGGACCTGTTCGCCGCGGTGGCCGACGACGTCCGGGTCGCGCTGTCGGACACCCTGCTCGCCGTCGAGGCCGTCGGCACCGACGACCCGGCCGCCGCGTTCGACCTGCTCCGGCGGGCCGACCTCGTGTTCGCCCGGGTCGGCGACACCTGGTGCGCCGCGCTGGTCGACTTCGTCCGGATGGAGCTGCACGCCGCCACCGGCGACCTGGCCGAGGCCACCGCCGTCGGACACCGGTCGCTGGCCGCCTTCCGCGCCCTGGGCGACCAGTGGGGCGTCTCGGCCATCCAGTTCCACCTGGGCATCGCGCTGCACCGGGCCGGGCAGCTGGAGGAGGCCCTGGCCCTGTACGAGGGGGCGCTGCGCAGCGGCGACCAGGTCCAGCCGGTCAACACCATCCAGTACGCCCTGGCCGGCGCCGGGCACGTCGCGCTCCTGCTCGGCGACACCGACCGCGCCGCGCGGCTGTTCGCCGACTCGCACGGCGTGGCCCGGCGGCTGGGCTCCGAGGGCAACCCGCGCTCGGCCGTCGGCGAGGGGCTGCTGGCCCGCCGGCTCGGCGACCTGCCGGCGGCCCGGGCCCACCTCACCCGGGCCCTGCGGATGTTCGCCGGCCTGAACGAGCCCGAGTGGACCGCCACCGCCCTGGTCGCGTCCGGCCACCTCGCCGAGCTCGCCGGGGACCTCGACGGCGCCGAGTCGGCCCACCGCCGGGCCCTGCAGGCCCAGCCCGGGCACGCTGCCGGGCTGGAGGGGCTGGCCTGCGTCGCGGCGGCCCGGGACGACGCGGCGACGGCGGCCCGGCTGCTGGGCGCGGCGGACCGGTGGCGCGGCGCCCGGCACCGGCCGGCCTCCCCGCTGGAGCGCGCCGACCGCGACCGCGCCGAGCAGCGCGCCCGGACGGCCCTGGGCGACGCCGGCTTCGCCGCCGCCCACCGCGCCGGCGCCGAGCAGTCACACCCGGCCGCCGCCGACCCGCACACCACCCGCCAGCGCTGACCCCGCAAGCCCGCCCCTCTGCGGTCCGGAACGCCGGGCTCTGCACCGCGAGCCCGCTCCTCCGGGCGGTCCCGAGGGGTGGGCCGGTGCGGGCGCCGCGAGCCCGCCCCTCCGC
>DATINN010000140.1:0-1774 GCA_035474175.1 Mycobacteriales bacterium
GAACCAGCGCGCGCTGGCCTTGGGCACCCGCTGCTGGGTCGCGTAGTCCACGTAGACCAGGCCGAACCGCTTCGAGTAGCCCAGCGCCCACTCGAAGTTGTCGAGCAGGCTCCAGACGAAGTAGCCGCGCAGGTCCACGCCGTCGGCGAGAGCCCGCTCGGCCGCCCGCAGGTGCCCGTCCAGGTAGGCGATCCGGTCCGGGTCGTCGACGGCGCCGTCCGGGCCGGGCGCGTCGGCGAAGGCGGCGCCGTTCTCGGTGACGTACAGCGGGATGCCGTAGTCGCGCTGGAGGCGGGTGAGCATGTCGTACAGGCCGGTGGGGTCGATCTCCCAACCCATCTCGGTCGTCGGGCGGCCGGTGCCGACCTCCTCGACCTCGCTGCTGCCGACCCAGACCGGGGAGCTGTCCGGGGGGCCGCCGGCGCGGACGATCGTGCGCCGGTAGTAGTTGACGCCGAGCAGGTCGATCGGGGCGGCGATGGTCTTCTCGTCGCCGTCCCGGACGTGGTCGAGGTCGCTGACCGCGGCCACGTCCTGGCGCAGGTCGGCCGGGTACGCCCCGCGCAGCAGCGGGTCGAGGAAGATCCGGTTGCTGACCGCGTCGACCCGGCGGGCCGCGTCGGCGTCCGCCTCGGACGGACTTGCGGGCCCGATCGGGTGCAGGTTGAGCGTGATGCCGAGGCGGGCGGCCGGGTCCTGGTCGCGCAGGGCGGCGATGGCCAGGCCGTGGCCGAGCATCAGGTGGTGGGCGGCGGCCAGCGCGGCGGCCGGCTCGGTCCGGCCCGGGGCGTGGTTGCCCGAGGCGTACCCGAGGAAGGCCGAGCACCACGGCTCGTTGAGCGTCGTCCAGTTGGCGATCCGGTCCCGCAGCGCGGCGTGCGTGAGGGCCGCGTAGTCGGCGAACCGCTCGGCCGTGTCCCGCACCGGCCAGCCGCCGGCGTCCTCCAGCGGCTGCGGCAGGTCCCAGTGGTAGAGCGTGACCCAGGGCTGGATGCCCTGCGCCAGCAGCTCGTCGACCAGGCGCTGGTAGAAGTCGAGCCCGGCCGGGTTGAGCGGGCCGCGCCCGGTCGGCTGCAGCCGCGGCCAGGCCAGCGAGAACCGGTAGTGGGTCACGCCGAGGTCGGCCAGCAGCGCGACGTCCTCGCGGTAGCGGTGGTAGTGGTCGTCGGCCACGTCGCCGGTGTCGCCGCCGACCACCGCGCCCGGCGTGTGCGAGAACGTGTCCCAGATCGAGGCGCCGCGGCCGCCCTCGTGCACCGCACCCTCGATCTGGTAGCTCGCGGTCGCCGTGCCCCAGACGAAACCCTCGGGAAAGCTCATCCCCGCGAGCGTACCCGCGCGATCTTGGGGGTGGCTGAGCGGCGGCGGAGCGGGTATGGAGTGGATCAGGCGTCCCGGCAGTGCTGGAGGAGAAACCGTGTTCGAGGCTGACGACATCCGCGACTGGCAGCACCGCTCCGTGGTGGACCGGGACGGCTCGAAGATCGGCTCGCTGGAGGGGCTCTACTACGACACCGCGGCCCAGTTCCCGGCGTTCGCGTCGGTGGAGATCGGGATCATCGGGCGCAAGCGGCTGACGTTCGTGCCGCTGGCCGACGCCAAGGTCTCCCCCGACCACGTCCGGGTCATGGTCGAGAAGAAGGTCGTCAAGGACGCGCTGACCATCGACACCGACGGCGAGCTCACCGCCGAGGACGAGCCCCGGCTCTTCGAGCACTACGGCCTGCTCTACCAGCCCGGCGCCACCGGCGAACGCCGCCTCGGCCGCCGCTGA
>DATINN010000141.1:0-3785 GCA_035474175.1 Mycobacteriales bacterium
ACCATCCGGAACCGCTGCAGACCCATGCCCCGACGCTATGCCGGAGCCCGCCGGGTGACCTGTCTCAGGCTGAGACAGGTGAGGGTCTAGCGCTCCCGGATGGCGGACGGGTCGAAGGCGTCCTGGATCCCGTCGCCGATCATGCTCACCGACAGCACGATGATCAGCAGCGTCAGACCCGGGAAGTAGAACAGCCAGGGCCGGCTGGCCGCGGCCGCCGCGCCCTCGGCCACCAGCCGGCCGAGCGAGATCTCCGAGCCCTGCACGCCGTAGCCGAGGAAGCTCAGCCCGGCCTCGGCCCCGATGGCGCCGACCGCCCCGAGCGTCGCCCACACGGTGATCTGCCCGACCGAGTTGGGGATCAGGTGCCGCAGCACGATCCGCCGGTTGGAGGCGCCGAGCGCGTGCGCGGCCTCGACGTACTCGCGCTCGCGCAGCGACAGGAACTGCACCCGCACGATCCGGGCCAGCGTCATCCAGCTGAGCAGCGCGATCATCAGCGCGATCCCGACCGGGGTGCGCGCGCTCGGGAACGCCGCCGAGATCACGATGACCACGGCCAGGAACGGCAGCGTGAGGATCACGTCCACCGACCGCATCAGCAGGTCGTCGGTGAGGCCGCCGAGGTAGCCGGAGATCGCCCCCACCAGCACCCCGAGGGCGACCGCGACGACCACGAACACCGCGGCCATCAGCATCGACCACTGGATCCCGCGCATGGTCAGCAGCAGCACGTCCCGGCCCAGGGTGTCGGTGCCGAAGACGTGCCCGTCCGTCCCGGGCGGCGCCGACAGCGTCGTGCTCTGCTGGTCGAAGCCGTACGAGAACAGGTGCGGGCCCAGGAACGCGCCCAGCATCATCAGCGCGAACGTGACCAGGCCCCCCATCGCCATCGGGTTGCGGAGGAAGCGGCGGACCGCGAGCTGGAGCTGGCTGCGGGACCGGACGGTGAACTCGCGCTCGACCGGCGCCGGCGCGGTCTCGGCGGCAAGTGTGGCCATTCCCGGACGGTGGCACACCACTGGTACCGGGTCGCCGACGTTTATCGATCGGTGATCGGAACGACACCGCGTAGCATCCTGGATCGATGAGCGCGACCCTGACCGCCAAGCAGCTGGCCGCGGGACACGGGGCCTCCGAGCTGTTCTCCGGTCTCGACCTGGTCGTCGCGCCCGGCGACGTGATCGGCCTGGTCGGGCCCAACGGCGCCGGCAAGTCGACGCTGCTGCGGATCCTGGCCGGCCTGGACACCCCCGAGCACGGCAGCGTGGTGCTGAGCCCGCCGACCGCGACGGTCGGCTACCTGCCGCAGGAGCCGGACCGGACGCCGGGCGAGACCGTGCGCGACTACCTGGCCCGGCGGACCGGGGTCGCGGCGGCGCAGCGGGCCCTGGACGAGGCCGGCACCGCGCTGGGCGAGGGCGCCCGCGGCGCCGACGACGCGTACGCGGTGGCGCTGGAGCGCTGGCTCGGCCTCGGCGCGGCCGACCTGGACGAGCGGGCCGAGCAGGTCACCGCCGGGCTGGGGCTGGCCGTCGAGCTGGACCGGCCGGTGACGGCGCTGTCCGGCGGGCAGGCGGCCCGGGCCGGGCTGGCCTCGCTGCTGCTGTCCCGCTACGACCTGGTGCTGCTCGACGAGCCGACCAACGACCTCGACCTGGACGGGCTGGCCACCCTGGAGGACTTCGTCCGCGGCATGCGCGCGGGCACGGTGCTGGTCAGCCACGACCGCCGGTTCCTGGACCGTACGGTCGACCGGGTGCTGGAGCTGGACCTGGCCCAGCACAGGGTCAACTCCTACGGCGGTGGCTACGCGGGCTACCTGGCCGAGCGGGAGGTCCAGCGCCGGCACGCCCGCGCCGACTACGAGCAGTACGCGGAGACCAGGGCCGGCCTGCAGGAGCGGGCCCGGACCCAGCGGGCCTGGGCCGACAAGGGCGTGCGGGCCGTGCGCCGCAAGATGGCGGCCGAGCCGGACAAGAACATCCGGGCCCACCAGGTCGCGACCAGCGAGAAGCAGGCCGCGAAGGCCAAGCAGACCGAGCGGATGATCGAGCGCCTCGAGGTCGTCGAGGAGCCGCGCAAGGAGTGGGAGCTGCAGATGCACGTCGCGATGGCACCGCGGGCGGGCGCGGTGGTGGCGTCGCTGCGCGGCGTCGTGGTGCGCCGGGGCGGGTTCACGCTCGGGCCGGTCGACCTGCAGATCGACTGGGCCGACCGGGTCGCGATCACCGGCGCCAACGGGTCGGGCAAGTCGACGCTGCTGGCCGCGATGCTGGGCCGGGTCACCCTGGACGAGGGCGACGCGATGCTCGGGCCGGGCGTGGTGGTCGGCGAGATCGACCAGGCCCGGGCGCTGTTCCTGGGCGGGGAGCCGCTGCTCGACGCGTTCGCCACGGTGTCGGAGCTGGTGCCGGCGGACGCGCGGACGCTGCTGGCGAAGTTCGGGCTGCGGGCCGACCACGTGCTGCGGCCGGCGGGGACGCTGTCCCCGGGCGAGCGGACCCGGGCCGCGCTGGCCCTGCTGCAGGCCCGCGGCGTCAACCTGCTCGTCCTGGACGAGCCGACCAACCACCTCGACCTGCCGGCGATCGAGCAGCTGGAGTCGGCCCTGGCGTCGTACCCGGGGACGCTGCTGCTGGTCACGCACGACCGGCAGCTGCTCGAGGTGGTCACCACCACCCGGCACCTCGAGGTCGAGGCGGGCAAGGTCCGCGACGTGGGTTAGCGCGGGCTCCAGCGGACGCAGTGCGCGGCCTGTCGCAACGGGACGGTCGCGGTGCCGCGGCGGGCGGCCTCGGCCTCGACCACGGCCACCATCGCGTCCAGCAGCGCGTCCCGCTCGGCCGGGGCCATCACCACGAACGCGGAGTGGGTGCGCAGCCGGCCGCGCAGCGCCGCGCCGCCGATCTCCCGCAGCCAGGGGAAGGTGCGCTGCTCCAGCTCGCCGGCCGGCAGCCCCGGCACCTCCATCGACTCCCCGTACGGCTGCTCGGAGTCGGCGGTGAAGTCGTGGTCGCGGGTGTCGGGATCGAGGTGGGCCAGCTCGATCTCCCACCGGTCGCGCGGTCGCGGGCCGTTCCAGACCAGCCCGAGCCGGCCGCCCGGGCGCAGCACCCGGCGGACCTCGGCCACGGCCGCGGCGTGGTCGAACCAGTGCCAGGCCTGCCCGGCCAGCACCGCGTCCACGCTCGCGTCCGGCAGCGGCAGCCGCTCGGCCGGGGCCAGGTGCGGCGTCGCGGCCGGGCGCTCCCGGCGCAGCACCGCCAGCATGGCCGGGTCGGGCTCGACCGCCGCGACCGCGACGCCGCGGGACAGCAGCACGCCGGTGAGCTTCCCGGTGCCGGCGCCGACGTCGGCGACCCGGGTCGCGCCCGGCGGCAGCAGCCAGTCGACCGCGTCGACCGGGTACGCCGGGCGCCACCGCTCGTAGTCCTCGGCCGTCGCCCCGAACACCCGGGCCCGGCTCGGATCCAGTTCCTGCACGCCCCCACTCTGGCACCCGCGGGTGCTGCGATGATCGGGGCGGCGATGATCGGGGGCGGCGAGAGGAGACCCATGGCTGAGCTCGACGGGCGGGTCGCGCTGATCACCGGGGCCGCGTCGGGGATCGGGGCCGCGTGCGCCGAGACGCTGGCGGCCGCCGGGGCGCGGGTGCTGCTGCTGGACCGGGACGAGAAGGTGCACGAGGCCGCGCGCGCCCTGGGCGGGGACGCGCTGGTGGTGGACCTGACCGACACCGCCGCGGTGGCCGGCCTGGAGCTGGCCGCGGACATCGTGGTCAA
>DATINN010000142.1:0-6533 GCA_035474175.1 Mycobacteriales bacterium
CGTGTCGCCCGCGGAGCCGACGCCGAGCAGCCGGGCCCGGTCCAGGCCGGCCGCGCCGAGCAGCCGGGGCGCGGCCGGATCGCCGACAAAGACCGGGGCCACGGCCAGGCGCAGCTCGTCGGCCAGCCCGGCGGCCAGGAACGCGGTGTGCACGCTCGCGCCGCCCTCGACCAGCAGCCGGGCCACCCCGCGGCCGGCCAGCTCGGCCAGCACCTCGGGCAGCTCACCGCCGAGCACCAGCGGCGGCGGCCCGCCGCGGAACACGGCCGCCCCCGGGTCCAGCTCGCCCCGGCTCAGCACCACCCGCAGCGGCGTCGGCGGCAGCCCGGCCGCCTCCCGGGCCGCTCGCCGGGCGGGGGAGCGGACCAGCAGGCGCGGGTCGTCGGCCCGGACCGTGCCCGCGCCGACCAGGATCGCGTCGCAGCCGGCCCGCAGCTCGTCCACGGCGTCGAGGTCCTCGGGGCCGGAGAGGATCAACCGCCGGTCGGTGCGGTCGTCCAGGGCGCCGTCCAGCGAGACCGCCGCGCTCAGCAGCACGTACGGACGATCGGCCACCCGGTCACGGTACGCGACCGACCGGGACGTCCCCAAGATCCCGTCCGGGGGTCTGTGGGGCGTGCGGTCCGGAGTTGCCGGAGTCCGCTGGCAGGAGCTCCGTGGCACCTCGCTAGACTGCGGGGGACTCCGAACGGCGAAGGAGATCCCGCGTGGCAACGGTGCACGTCGAGCTCGTATCGGTCGAGCGCCTGCTGTGGTCCGGAGATGCGACGATGGTCATCGCCCGGACCACGGAGGGTGAGCTCGGAGTCCTGCCCGGGCACGCTCCGCTGCTGGGCGAGCTGGCCCCCGGCGGGGTGGTGCGCATCCAGCAGGAGGGCGGCGAGGAGCTGACCTTCGCGGTGCACGGCGGCTTCCTGTCGGTCACCGAGGACGGCGTGTCCATCCTGGCCGAGATCGCCGAGCAGGCCGACGAGATCGACGTGGCCCGGGCCGAGCAGGCGCTGGAGCGGGCCCGGTCCGCCGGCGAGGACGACGACGAGGCGGCGGCCGCCGCGAGCCGGGCGCTCTCCCGCCTGCGCGCTTCCGGCCAGTCCGTGTAGTCGCCATGGCGGTGGAGGTCGTCCTGGCCGTCGCCGCTGTCGTGGCGCTGGTCGTCCTGCTGCTGGTCGTCCTGTCGCTGCGGCGCCGGGTGCTGCTGCGCCCGGCCGGATCCATCGACATGAGCCTGCGGACCCGGTTCGGCCGGATCGGCGGCGGGTGGGCGCTCGGCGTCGGCCGCTACACCGGGGAAGACCTGCAGTGGTATCGGCTGTTCGCGCTCACCGTGAAGCCGGCCCGGACGCTGTCCCGGCGCGAGCTGCAGGTGATCGGGCGGCGGCAGCCGTCCGGGGCCGAGTCCTGGGCGGTGCAGGCCGGCGCGGTCATCGTGGAGTGCCAGGACGACGACGGGCCGGTGCAGGTGGCGATGAGCGCCGGCGCGGTGACCGGGTTCATGTCCTGGCTGGAGTCGGCGCCGCCGGGATTCGCGGTCCCGGGTTACGCGGCCAGCTAGCGGTTGGCGCCCGGGGTCGGTTCCCGGTCCCGGGTTACGCGGCCGGCCAGCTAGCGGTTGGCGCCCGGGGTCCAGAGGACGTCGCCGTCCGGGTTGGCCGCCCGGGCCAGGATGAACAGCAGGTCCGAGAGCCGGTTGAGGTAGCGGGCCGGCACCTCGCCGGTGCGGTCCGGGTCGGCCTCGACCAGGGCCCAGGTGCTGCGCTCGGCCCGCCGGACGATCGTGCGGGCCTGGTGCAGCAGGGCCGCGCCGGGGGTGCCGCCCGGCAGCAGGAAGCTGTCCAGCTTGGGCAGGCCGGCGTTGAACTCGTCGCAGGCCCGCTCCAGCCGCTCGACCTGCGCGTCGGTGACGCGCAGGGGCGGGAACTCGGGGTCCTCGGTGACCGGCACGCACAGGTCGGCGCCGACGTCGAAGAGGTCGTTCTGCACGTCCTTGAGGACCGCCGCCAGCGAGGCGGGCAGGTCGCCGAGGGCGAGGGCGACGCCGATCGCGGAGTTGGCCTCGTCGACGTCCGCGTACGCCGCCAGGCGCGGGTCGGTCTTGCGGACCCGGCTCATGTCGCCGAGCGCGGTCGTGCCGCCGTCGCCGGTCTTCGTGTAGATGCGCGTCAAGTGCACGGCCATGCCCCGAGGCTAGCCCGAGCCCGCACCCGGGCGGGCTTCTGGTGAGCCGGGCGACACCAGGCGCGGCGGGTGAGGCTAGCCCGAGCCCGCGCCGGGGCGGGCTTCTGGTGAGCCGGGCGACACCAGGCGGCGGGCGCGGTCCTCGTCGGCGGGGAAGACCAGGACCTGGACCCGCCCGTCGCCGCGGACGCCGACCGTGGAGCGGATGCCGGCGTCGGACAGCATCGTCCGTACCGGCCGGGCCGCGCTCCGGTCGGGCAGCTCCGCGACCGACCGCAGCAGGCCGGTGTCGATCTGGACACCCGGCGGCACCAGCGTGCGGGCGGCGGTCCGCTTCCGCCCGGATCCGAAGATCCACTTGCTCACCCCGGCCAGCACGGCGACGACCACGATGGCGACCACCGGACCGATCGCGAAGTGGGCGCTGTTCACGCCGTCCACGGGCACGCCATCAGTCTCGCACCGGAGCGGGCCAGGCGTGCACCGTGAGCGCCCCCTGTGCGCTAGGTGACGATCCGGTGACGATCTGGAGAGTTACGCATCATTTCCCGCTGTGACGAGGTCTCCTCATGAACGGCGCACCGCGGGGGAGGAGACGCCATGCAGGTGACCGAGCGGCAGGCGAACGAGGTCTCGCTGGTGGGGCGCCTGGACGCGCGCGCCGCCGGCCCGGTGCGGGACGCGCTGCACACGGCGCTGGCGGCCGGCTCCGGCCCCCTGGTCGTCGACATCTCCGGCGTCGAGCTGCTCGACGCGACCGGCCTCGGCGTCCTCGTCGGCGCCCACCGCCGCGCCCGCCTGGACGGCCGCGAGCTGGTGCTGCGCGGCGCCTCCGGCCGCGTCGCCCGGCTGCTCAAGGTGACCCGCCTGGACCGGGTCATCACCCTCGCCCCCGCGCTCACGGCCGCCTGACCGGCCGCTTCGGGCCGAAGCGGACCCGGACGCCGGGCGACCACAGCACGCTGGTCGGCGGCGCCGCCGGGCGGGGCAGGCCGGCCGCGGTGAGCAGCTCGGTGTCGGCGTGCACCAGCTCGGCCCGGTGCAGCGGCCACTCGGGGTGCTCGTTGGGCCAGTACGCGGTGCCGGTCCGGCCGGCGAGGTGCAGCCCCCAGCGCGCGGTCACGAACCGCTCCAGCTCCGTCGGCGCGGTCACCGGCGGGCCCGAGCGGACCACCAGCCGGCTGGTCAGCCCGCGCGGCCCGGGCCACCGCCGCCGGCAGTCGTACGCGTGCTCGCCGCCGGCGGAGGTCACCGCCATCCGCGACCACAGGTACGGCACCCCCAGCGCCCGCGCGACCAGCACCGGCACCAGCCGGGTCGCGTCCAGGGACAGGAAGTAGACGCCGCGCTGCCCGGCCTCGTCGACGGTGTAGAGCCGCACGTTCGTCTCCGCGAACGAGCCGAAGTACGGGATGCCCGGGGTCGGCCCGATCCCGATGCCCTGCATCCGGAAGGCGATCAGCCCGACCTGTGTCATCCCGTCGAGCACGTCCGGGCGCACGCCGGCCGGCAGCAGCGGCGCGACCACGTCCGGGTCCAGCGCCCAGTGCACGAAGGCGAGGTCCAGCCAGGCCTGGGTGAACACGGTGCGCCGCACCGGGCGGGGGCTGGTCGGCGTGATCGGTTCCACGCCGACATCCTGTACCGCCACCCCACCCCCGGCACGCCCACCGGGCCGGGGACGGGTGGGGCAGCGCGGCCTGGGCTAGCCTGCCCCTCCGTGAGGCTCGTCGTGGCGCGCTGCAGCGTCGATTACGTCGGACGGCTGACCGCGCACCTGCCCATGGCGCCGCGGTTGCTGCTGGTCAAGGCGGACGGGTCGGTCTCGATCCACGCCGACGACCGGGCGTACAAGCCGCTGAACTGGATGAGCCCGCCCTGCACCCTCCGCGAGGAGGACGGCCGGTGGACGGTCACCAACAAGGCCGGTGAGCGGCTGCTGATCACGCTGGAGGAGGTGCTGCACGACTCCTCGCACGAGCTCGGCACCGATCCCGGCCTGGTCAAGGACGGCGTGGAGGCCGACCTGCAGCGGTTGCTGGCCGAGCAGATCCACACCCTCGGCGCCGGCTACCGGCTGGTCCGGCGGGAGCACCCGACCGCGATCGGCCCGGTCGACATCCTGTGCCGGGACGCGGCCGGCGCGTCCGTCGCGGTCGAGATCAAGCGCCGGGGCGAGATCGACGGGGTCGAGCAGCTCACCCGCTACCTGGAGCTGATGAACCGGGACCCCGTCCTGACCCCGGTCCGCGGCATCTTCGCGGCCCAGTCGATCACCCCGCAGGCGCGCGTGCTGGCCGCCGACCGCGGCATCGCCTGCGTCACCCTCGACTACGACGCCCTGCGCGGCGTCGACGACCCCACCACCCGCCTGTTCTGACATTTCCCCGCGCCGCGCCGACCTGTCACTTAACGTGTTGAGCAACAGCACAGAGTCACGGGGGCGGGTATGCGGCGGTGGGTTGCGGGAGTGGTCATGGCGATCGGCGTGCTCGCCGGATTGCCGACGGGCGCGGAGGCCGCCGCGACCGCGCCGGCGGTCCGGATCGTCAAGATCCAGTACGACTCGCCCGGCGCCGACACCCGCTCCGCCGCCAGCCTCAACGCCGAGTGGGTCGCGCTGCGCAACACCACCGCCCGCAGCGTCAGCCTGTCCGGCTGGACCCTGCGGGACGCCCAGAACCACGTGTACGCCTTCGGCACCCTCACCGTCGCGGCGCGGGCGACCATCTACGTGCACACCGGCAAGGGCCGGAACACGGCCGCGAACCGCTACTGGGGCAGCGGCAACTACGTGTGGAACAACCCCGGCGACACCGCGACCCTGCGCGACCCCAGGAAGGTCGTCCAGACCTGCGGCTGGCGCAGCACCGGCAAGGGCAGCATCACCTGCTGACAGGTCCCCGGGGAGCGGCGGTCAGCCGGCCGCCGCGGCCAGGGCGGCGGGCAGGTCGTCGAGCTGGACCGGTCCGAGCGCCAGCGCGGCCGTGTGCCAGGTCTTGAGGTCGAAGCCGGCGCCGAGCCGGGCCCGCGCGTCGTCCCGGGCCGCCACCCAGGCCCGCTCGCCCAGCTTGTACGCCGTGGCCTGGGCCGGCCAGCCGCAGTAGCGCACGACCTCCGGCAGCAGCCGGTGCGGCGCGATCCGGCCCCGGTCCCGCAGCACCTCCGTCGCCACCGCGAACGACCAGCGCGGCCCGTGCCCCTCCGCCGCCGGGATCGGCAGGTCCAGGTGCAGCCCGATGTCGATGACGACCCGGGCCGCCCGCAGCGCCGAGCCCTTGAGCATGCCCAGCCGCCGCCCCGGCGTGTCGAACCAGCCCAGCTCGTCGGCCAGCCGCTCCGCGTACAGGGCCCAGCCCTCGGAGTGGCCGGGCACGCCGGCGACCCGCTGGTGCCGGGACAGCGCGTCGCCCATCACCCGGGCCTGGCCCAGCTGCAGGTGGTGGCCGGGCACGCCCTCGTGGAAGACCGTGGTCTGCTCGGCCCAGACCGCGAACCGGTCCCGCTCGCCCAGCGGCCACCAGGTCCGGCCCGGCCGGGTGAAGGCCTCGTCCGGCGGGGTGTAGTAGGCCGAGCCCGAGCTCGACCCGATGGCCAGCGTCGCGTCCACCGACCGCAGCTGCGGCGCGATGTCGAAGTGCACGCCGTCCAGGCGCTCGATCGCGGCGTCGTGCTGCTCCTGCAGCCAGGCCCGGTACGCCTCGGGCCCGTCGACCACGTCGGTCTCGTCCAGCAGCGCGGTCACCGCGGCCAGGCCGGCGCCGGGGGAGACGCGCTCGGCCTCGGCCGCCAGCTCGTCCTCGATCCGGTGCAGCTCGGCCCAGGCCCACTCGTACGACTCGACCGGGTCGAGGTCGGCGCCGAGCACGGCCAGGCGGGCCAGCGCGTGCCGCTCCGGACCGACGCCGTCGGCCTCGGACGCGCGGGGTGCGTACACGGTGCGCAGCCAGGTCGCGGTGTCCGCGTACGCGGAGTGCGCGTCGAGGGCGGCCGCGGCCAGGTGCGGGCCGAGCGGGCCGTCCCCGTACGCGGCGACGATCGGGGCGTGGGTGGCGCCGGTGGCGTACCGGTCGGCCTGGGCGGCGGCCTCGACGGCCTGGCGGCGGGCACCGGGCAGGCCGCGCTCCAGCCCGAGGGCGAGCGCCTGCCGCCAGGAGCCGAGCATGCCGGGGACCGCGGCCAGCCGGTCGGCGACCGCGGCCCACTCGTCCCGGTCGCCCTTCGGCAGCAGGTCGACGCTGTCCCGGACCGTGGACAGCAGCCCGAACGGGGCCCGCACCGCCCGCAGCGGCTCGCCGGCCTCGTGCGCAGCCAGCTCCGCCGCCAGCCGCCCGCGCAGGAACCGCGCCGCCGCCGCG
>DATINN010000143.1:0-10876 GCA_035474175.1 Mycobacteriales bacterium
GACGGGACGGCACCGCCCCCGTACGGATACGTCTGAGCGTAGATTTACGCCCGTTCGGCGGTACACCGCCGTCGGGCGCAACTGCTGGTGAGCTTCACCAAATTGCGGCTAATCAGCCTCGTCCCAGCCCACCGCGGGTGACGGCGTCCTAGCCCACCACGGGTGACGGCGACGCCAGGAACCGCTTCCCGGCACCGCTGAGCGCCAGCGCGGCGACGAGCCCGAGCACGCCGGCGACACAGATGACCACGCCCGGCGAGCTCGCCTCGGCGGCGGCGCCGGCCACGGCGATGCTGATGCCCTGACCGGCCACCAGCCCGGCGGAGACCAGGCCGAAGGCCTGTCCGCGACGCTCGGCCGGCAGCGCCTGCATGAAGGCGGCATTGGCCGGCAGGTTGTACGTCGTGCCGATACCGGACACGACGAGCAGCGCGACCGCCACCGGGATCGGCGGGGTCGTGAGGAAGAACAGCAGCGGCAGCGAGGTGAGGACGGCCAGCGCCCCCATCAGCTCGATCCGCACGATCGGCCGCACCATCCGGCTCAGGACCAGCCCGCCGGCCACGGAGCCGGCGGGCTGGGCCGCCAGGAGCAGCCCGATCGAGGTCGAGTTTCCGTCCGCGTACGGCGCGGCGAGGCCCTCGGGGACGACCCAGAAGGTGGCCAGCCAGCCCAGCAGGACCAGCCCGCGCAGCCGCGGGTCACCGAAGACGACCTTGGCCCCGATCTTCATCCGCTGCCAGCTGCCGCCGAGGTGGGCGGCGTTGCCGGCGGCGGCCCGGGCCTGCACGCCGAAGCGCACCAGCGCGGCCGCGAGCAGGAACGTCAGCGCGTCGACGGCGAGCGCGTCGCTCGCGCCGATCTGGAACACCAGCGCGCCGCCGACGGCGAAGCCGAGCACCTGGGTCGCCTGGATGGTCAGCTGGTTGACGGCCGAGGCCAGCACGTAGCGGTCGTCGGGGAGGATGTCGACGAGCAGCGACGCCCGGGCGGACAGGAACGGTGACTCGGCCAGGATCACGACGAACAGCAGCGAGGCCAGCGCCACCAGCGGCATTCCCGGCACGGCCATCAGGCCGACCAGGACGGCCGCGATGAGCTGGCAGATCAGCATCACGGTGCGGCGCGGGTAGCGGTCGGCCAGACCGCCGAGCAGCGGGCCGCCGACCAGCCAGGGCAGGTAGGTCACCGCGTAGATCAGGCCGGTGATCAGGGCCGACTTGGTCTCGGCGTAGACCAGGGAGGCGATGGCGACGCGGGCCAGCTGGTCGCCGGTGAGGGACAGCACCTGGGCGAGCCAGAGCGAGCAGAACTGGCGCTCGGCGAACAGGGACCGATAGGTCGCCGGCTTGGCCGGCAAGCCGCGGCTGCCCTCCTCCACCGTCACTCCTCGACCTCCTCCGACGCTTCCCGCCCAGTCTGATGCAGATCGTCATCTGAGCGAAGAGCCTAGGGGATGTCTGTACGTTGGGGCAGAGCGGTTTCACCCGAACGGCCCGTCGACCTCACGAACCGTAGTCGGCCACACGCCGGACGATGATGTCCACCACGTCCCGGGCCGCTGCGCCGACCGCCACGTCCGCCCAGGAGCCGTCCGGCGCAGGCGTGACCACGGTCGCGCCCCGCCGGTCGCCGTCCGAGCAGTCGACCGTGATGGTGGCCGGCCGGGTCCGGATCAGCTCCGGCCGCAGCACGGACAGCACCGCCACCGCGTCGTGCACGGCCAGCGCCGCCACCCCGGTCTCGGCCCGCTGGCGCTCCGACTCCGGCCGCAGCATGGCGGCGGCGGCCCGCCCGGCCGCCCCGCCCGCGGCCAGCGCGGCCAGGTCCGGCTCCTCGAACGGCACGGTCAGCGTCAGGTCCAGCCCCACCATCGTGGTCGGCACCGGCCGGGACAGGCCCGGGTCGGTCAGCACCCGGTACGCCGCCTCGGGGTCCGACCACACGTTGAACTCGGCCGCCGCGGTGGTGTTGCCGCCGGTGGCCGAGCCGCCCATGACCACCACCCGGCCCAGCGTGGCCGCGACCTCCGGGTGCACGGCGTAGAGCAGTGCGACGTTGGTCAGCGGCCCGATGGCGACCAGCGTGACCGGGTCGGGGGAGCCGCCGATCGCGTCGGCGAGCAGGTCGACGGCCGGGCGCGGGTCCGGCTCGGCGCCGGGCTCGGGCAGCACCGCGTGGTGCACGCCGTCCTCGCCGTGCACGTGCTCGGCCCGGCCGGGGGAGGTCCGGATCAGCGGCCGCCCGGCCCCGGCGGCGACCGGCACGTCGGAGCGGCCGGCCAGCGCCAGCAGCCGGCCGGCGTTGCGGGTGGTGTGCTCCAGGCCGACGTTGCCGGCCACCGTGCTCACCCCGAGCAGCCGCAGCTCCGGGCTGGCGCAGGCCAGCAGCAGCGCGACCGCGTCGTCGATGCCGGGGTCGCAGTCGATCAGGATCGGTGTCGTCACTCCGCCTCCAGGGCATCGAGGTCGGCCGGGCGGGGCAGGGAGGGCTGCGCGCCGGGCCGGCTGGCCGCGGCCGCGCCCGCCCGGCAGGCCCGGCGCAGTGCCGCCTCCCGGTCCAGCCCGGACAGCAGGCCGACCACCAGCGCGCCGGTGAACGCGTCGCCCGCGCCGGTGCCGTCGGCCGCGGTCACCGCCGGGGACTCCGCCCGGGCCACCTCGCGGCCGCCGGCCCGCAGCACCGCACCCGCCGCGCCGGCCGTCACGGCGACCAGCTTCGCCCGGTCCAGCCCGGGCACCGAGGCGAACTCGGCCCGGTTGGCGACCACCAGGTCGGCCCGGTCCAGCACCGCGGGCGGCACCGGCGCGGCCGGGGCCGGGTTGAGGCAGAACAGCGCGCCCGCGGGCATCCCCGCCGCGGCCGCCGCGACGGTGTCCATCGGCACCTCCAGCTGGCAGATCACCGCGTCGGCGGCGGCCAGCTGGGCCGGGTCCACGGTGAGCCGGGCGTTCGCGCCCGGCACCACGACGATGGTGTTCTCGCCGCTGTCGTCCACGGTGATCAGCGCGACCCCGGTCGGGCCGTCCACCCGCCGGACCGCGGTCAGGTCGACGCCGTCCTCGGCCAGCAGCGCCAGCGCCTCGTCGGCGGCGTCGTCGCTGCCGACCGCGGCCAGCAGCGTGACGTCGGCGCCCAGCCGCCGGGCGGCCAGGGCCTGGTTGGCCCCCTTGCCCCCGGGCACCCGGGCGTACTCGGTGGCCGCGACGGTGTCACCCCCGGCCGGTAGCCGGGCGACCCGGGCGACCAGGTCCAGGTTCACGCTGCCGACCACGACGACCCGCATGGCGGGACACTGTATTGGCCCGTCCGGATGCACACCGTTCCGGACGTCGCCGCGCCCGGACGCCGTGCACCTGACAGGATCGACCCGTGTTCACCACTCGGCCGGTGTTGTCCGGGACGTACGGGATGGTCGCCACGACGCATTGGCTGGCCACCGCGGCCGGCATGGCGGTGCTCGAGGCCGGCGGGACCGCGGCCGACGCGGCCGCCGCGGCCGGCTTCGCCCTGCACGTGGTCGAGCCGCACCTCAACGGTCCGGGCGGTGACCTGCCGCTGATCGTCGGCCGGGCCGGGCACGCCGAGGCCGAGGTGCTCTGCGCCCAGGGCCCGGTCCCGGCCGCGGCCTCGGTCACCACGCTGCGGGACGACCTCGGGCTGGAGATCGTGCCCGGCACCGGACCGCTGGCCGCCACCGTGCCGGGCGCGTTCGGGGGCTGGATCGAGCTGCTGCGCACGCACGGCCGGCTGCCGCTGCGCACCATCCTGTCGTACGCGATCGGCTACGCCGCCGACGGCCACCCGGTCCATCCGCGGGTGGCCGCGACCATCGCCGCCGCCGGGCCGATGTTCCGCCAGCACTGGCCGACCTCGGCCGAGCGCTGGCTGCCGGCCCCGGCGGCGGGGGAGCGGTTCCGGCAGCCGGCCCTGGCCACCACGTACGAGCGGATCCTGGCCGAGGCCGAGGCGGCCGGGCCGCACCGGGACGCGCAGCTGGAGGCGGCGCACCAGGCCTGGTATCGCGGGTTCGTGGCCGAGGCGATCGACGCGTTCGCGCCCCGGGAGTGGATGGACGACTCCGGCCGGCCGCACGCCGGCCTGCTCACCGGCGCCGACCTGGCCGGCTGGCGCCCGACCTGGGAGCCGGCGGTCACGCTGGACTGGCGCGGGCTGACCGTGGCCAAGCCGGCGGCCTGGAGCCAGGGGCCGGTGCTGCTGCAGCAGCTGGCCCTGCTCGGCGATGGCGAGCTCCCGCCGTACGGGAGCGCGGAGCTGATCCACCGCGCGGCCGAGGGGGCGAAGCTGGCCTTCGCCGACCGGGAGGCGTTCTACGGCGACGTGCCGGACGTGCCGCTGGCCGACCTGCTGTCCCCGGCGTACACGGCCGCGCGGCGGGAGCTGATCGAGGGCGAGGCCAGCTGGGAGCTGCGGCCGGGGTCACCCGGCGGCCGGACGCCGGTGCTGCCGCCGTACCGGACCGCGTCCGAGGACCTGGCCGGCGCCGGCATCGGCGAGCCGACGATGGGCGAGCCGACCGTGCAGCGGGAGGGCGACCGGGGCGACACCTGCCACGTCGACGTCGTCGACCGGTGGGGCACGATGGTGTCCGCGACCCCGTCCGGGGGCTGGCTGCAGAGCGCGCCCACCATCCCGGAGCTGGGCTTCTCCCTCGGCACCCGGGCCCAGATGACGTGGCTGCAGGACGGGCTGCCGTCCACGCTGCGGCCCGCGACCCGGCCGCGGACCACGCTGTCGCCGACGCTGGTGCTGCGCGACGGCGAGCCGGTCATGGCCTGCGGCACGCCCGGCGGCGACCAGCAGGACCAGTGGCAGCTGTGCTTCCTGCTCGCGCACTGGGTTGGCGGGACTGCCGGCGGGCTCGACCTGCAGGCCGCGATCGACGCGCCGGCCTGGCACATCACCTCGTTCCCGTCCTCGTTCGCGCCGCGGCTGGCGGTGCCGGGGGAGATCGTGGTCGAGGACCGGGTCGGGCCGGAGGTGATCGAGGAGCTGCGCCGGCGCGGGCACGCGGTCACGGTCAGCGGCGGCTGGTCGCTGGGCCGGCTGTCCGCGGTGACCCGGGACCCGGCCACCGGCGTCCTGACCGCGGCGGCCAACCCCCGCGGCATGCAGGGCTACGCCGCCGGCCGCTGATCCCGCTCACCCCATCGGGTCGAGGGTCAGCGACCGCCCCAGCCGTCGGTGATGCGCACCGCCACCACGGCCGCGTCGTCCGTGCGGGGGCCGGTGAGCAGCTCGTCCAGCAGCCGGTCGCACAGCCGGGACACCCCCTCGGCCGGGTCGTGCCGGGCGATCAGCGCGCACAGCCGGTCGACCCCGGCGTCGATGTCGGTCTCCCGGTCCTCGACCAGCCCGTCGGTGTAGAGCACCAGGGTCGAGCCGCGACCGATCTGCACGCTGCCGTCGGGCCGGTTGGACGCCCCGCCGGGCGCGCCGATGAGCACCGACTTGCCGCCGTCGAGCACGTCGACCCCGCCGTCCGGGCGCTGCACGACCGGCGGCAGGTGGCCGGCGTTGGCGTAGCGCAGCAGGGCGCCGTCCTCGGCCGGCAGCATCCGGCCGTACACGCAGGTGGCCAGCTGGGCCATGCCCAGGCCCTGGACCAGCCGGTCGAGCCGCTCCAGCACCTCCGAGGGCCGGTGCCCCTCCCAGGCGTAGGACCGCAGCACCGACCGCAGCTGCCCCATCGCGGCCGCCGCGATGAGGTCGTGACCCATCACGTCGCCGATCGCGACGCCGACCGAGCCGTCCGGCAGCGGCAGCACGTCATACCAGTCGCCGCCGACGTCGGCCCGCTCCGAGCCGGCGAAGTAGTGCGCGGAGATCTCCAGCCCGGCGATGTGCGGCACCCGCGGCAGCATCGCCCGCTGCAGCGCCACCGCGACCTCGTGCTCCCGGTTGAACAGCTGGGCGTTGTCGACCGCGAGCCCGGCCCGGCGGCCGATGTCCGCGGCCATCTGCAGGTCGTCCTCGTCGTACGGGCGGTGCCCGTCGACCCGGCCCAGCGTCAGCGCGCCCAGCACCCGGCTGCGTGCCCGCACCGGCACCACCAGCCCGGAGGAGACGCCGACCTCGCGCAGCAGCGCCAGCCGCTCGGGCGAGCCGGCCAGCGCCGCCAGCCGGTCGTCGTCGATGTCGGAGAACAGCCGCGGCTGCCCGGTGGCCAGCACGGAGGTCACCGTGGTGCCGCGCAGCCCCGCGGTCGGCGGCACCGAGCGCAGCAGGTCGACCTTGCCCGCGTCCCGGTGCGCGACCGCGACCCGGCGGACGCCCTGCGGCTCGGCCAGGTCGACCGCGCACCAGTCCGCGACCCCCGGCACCAGCTCGCGCGCCATCCGGCCCAGCGCCTCGGACACGTCCAGCGTGGTCGACAGCGTCGCGCTCACCCCGGCCAGCATGGCCAGCCGGTCGTGGGCCCGCTCCGCGGCCTGGTACGCGGACTCGCGCTCGGCCTCGGCCTGCACCCGGGCGGTCACGTCGGCCTGCACCCCGACGAAGTTGGTCAGCGCGCCGGTGCCGTCGAACACCGGCGACATCGACACCTCGTTCCAGAACGCGGTGCCGTCCTTGCGGTAGTTGAGCACGGTGATCGTGATCGACTGCTGGTCCGCCAGCGCCTGCCGCATCGTGGCCACCGCGTCCGGGTCGGTCAGCGGCCCCTGCAGGAAGCGGCAGTTGCGCCCGAGCGCCTCCTCGAACGGGTAGCCGGTGATCCGGGTGAAGGCCGGGTTGACCCAGACCAGCGGGTTGTCGTCCTGGGCCGGGTCGCTGATCGTGAAGGACACGTCGGTGGCCAGCACGGCCCGGTCGCGCAGGCCGGACAGGACGTCCTCGACCTGCCGGTTGCCGACCGTCGCGTCGGCCAGCCGGAAGAACACGACCAGGGCCCGGTCCGACAGCCCGGGCGCGCCGACCAGCGGGAAGCCGGTCACCCACAGCGGCTCCCGGGCCCGCACGATGCCGGAGTCGCGGGCGGCGGTCACCGAGTCGCCCGCGACCGGCTCGCCGGCGGCGATCCGGGACAGCGGGTTGACGGTGTCGGCCAGCGGCACGCCGTCGAGGTCGAGCAGGCCGGCGACCCGCGACCAGTCGTTGATCGACACCGGCAGCGGCAGGTCGGGCGACATCAGGATCGCCTGCCGGTTGGCGTACGTCACCTCGCCGCGCTTGAGGTCGACCAGCAGCATCGCGGCCGGGGAGTCGTGCAGCACCCGGGGCAGCAGCTCGACGAGTGCGGGCCCGGGCCGCCCGGTCACAGCGGTGTCCCCCACGGCCATCCTTTCGGCATGCGCGATCTCCGCCTGCCTTCTGCGGCGTACCGGCGAGATTAGTGCCTGGACACAGCCGCGACCACTCGGCGATCAGGCGCCGTCGCCGTCGGCGTGCCGGTCCAGGAACGCGTACACCTCGGTCAGGTCGACGCCGCCGAACGCGCCCGGCGGCACCGCCGCCAGCACGTGCGACTGGGCCCGCGCCGACGGCCAGGCCATCCGGGACCAGCGCCGGGCCAGCGGCGCCGGCGGGTCCGTGCAGCAGGACGGATCCGGGCAGCGCGACTCGGTCCGGGCCGTGGTGTCGCGCCCCCGGAACCAGCGCGACTCCACGTACGGCACCCCGACCGTCACGGCGAACGACCCGCCGGGCTGCACCACCTGCTGGCTCCAGCAGAAGTACGTCCCCTGCGGGGTGTCCGTGTACTGCTGGTAGCCCGGGTAGTGCTCGACCGAGAACACCCGCCGGGCGGCCCAGAACCGGCACGCCGTCTGCCCCTCGATCGCCCCGTCCAGGTCGGCCGGGAACACCACCCCGTCGTTCTCGTACGCCTTGTAGATCCGGCCCGACTCGTCGGTCCGGACGAAGTGCACCGGCAGGTCCAGGTGCCGGGTGGCCACGTTGGTGAACCGGTGCGCGGCCATCTCGTCCGACACCCCGAAGACGTCCCGGGCGTCCTCCACCGCCAGCGCCCGGTCCGCCTTGGCCCGCTGCAGCAGCGGCACCAGCGCCTGCTCCGGCAGCAGCACGGCGGCGGCGAAGTAGTTGGCCTCGGTCCGCTGGCGCAGGTGCTCGGCGAAGCCGGACGGCTCGCCGTGCCCGAGCAGGAAGTGGCCCAGCGCCTGCAGCAGCACGCTGCGGGTGTCGTGCCCGCCGGTCCAGCTGCCCTGGCCCAGGTAGATGCGCCGGTTGCGGAGGTCGGCCACGGACCGGGTCGAGGGCGGCAGGTCCTTGACGTAGCGCAGGCTGAAGTCGCAGTGCGCGGCGATGTCCAGCAGCACGCGCTGGGTCAGCGCGCCGGTGCCGGGGTAGCCGACGGCGGTCAGCGTGGTCGCCGCGAGCTGCTCGATGTGCTCGAAGTAGTTGTCCCGGGCCCGCATGTCCGCCCGCAGCTCCCGGTTGGCCGCGCGGGCCTCCTCCGGGGTCGCGACCACCCGCTCCGACCGGCGGCGCAGCTCCTCGTACAGGCCGACGAGGTGCTCCAGGGCGGCGGTGGGCAGCTTGGCCGTGGCCCGCAGCGGCGGCAGGTTGAGCGCGGCGTAGAGCGGGTCGGCCTGGGCCCGCTCCAGGGCCAGCTCCAGCCCGGCCCGCTGGCTCGGCGGCTCCGGCCGCAGCAGCTGCTCGATCGGCACGCCCAGCGCCCGGGCGACCGCGGCCAGCAGCCGCAGCGTGGGCTCGCGGTGCCCGTTCTCGACCTGGGACAGGTGCGGGGCCGAGCTGCCGGCCGCCTCGGCCAGCTGGGACAGGGTGAGCCCGCGCTCCTGCCGCTCGTGCTTGACGCGCTGCCCGACCACGCGCGGGTCGACGGACTCCTCGGGTGTGACCGACATCGGCGGCCTTCTTTCCGATTCCGAAACATCGGAACTTCTTTCGGCGTGCTGACCCTAGGTCTGGGCCTGGACCGCTGGCAACTTTGGGTGCATCGACCGACACGCTACTGAGGAGGCGGTCATGGGACGTCAGTGCCCCGGCGAGCTGTTCGACGGAACCCCCTGCAACTCCTACCAGTACGTCTGCCGGTCCTGCGACATGCACGGCTGCCACGGCGACGGCTGCGAGTGGCAGGCGTTCGAGGGCCACGAGTGCGACGAGTGCGGCCGCCCGGTCGCCCGGGTGCTGGCGCTGGCTTCCTAGGAGGAGACGAAAAATGTCGATCAAGGAAACGGACACCGCCGCCGCGCTCGAGCGGGAGTGGCAGACCGACCCGCGCTGGGCCGGCGTCGTCCGGCCGTACTCGGGGGCCGACGTGCTCCGGCTGCGCGGCACCGTGCAGGAGGAGCACACGCTGGCCCGGCTGGGCGCGGAGCGGCTCTGGGAGCTGCTGCACGATCGGGACTACGTGCCCGCGCTCGGTGCGCTCACCGGCGGCCAGGCCGTGCAGAGCGTGAAGGCCGGCCTGGAGGCCATCTACCTGTCCGGCTGGCAGGTCGCGGCCGACGCCAACAGCGCCGGCCAGACCTACCCGGACCAGTCCCTCTACCCGGTCGACTCGGTGCCGAAGGTGGTCCGCCGGATCAACAACGCGCTGCTGCGCGCGGACCGGATCGAGCACGCCGAGGGCGGCACCTCCCGGCACTGGCTGGCCCCGATCGTGGCCGACGCCGAGGCCGGCTTCGGCGGCCCCCTCAACGCGTACGAGCTGATGTCGGCCATGATCGCGGCCGGCGCCGCCGGCGTGCACTGGGAGGACCAGCTCGCCAGCGAGAAGAAGTGCGGCCACCTCGGCGGCAAGGTGCTGATCCCGGTCAAGCAACACATCCGGACGCTGACCGCGGCCCGGCTGGCCGCCGACGTCGCCGGGATCCCGACCGTCGTGATCGCCCGCACCGACTCGCTCGGCGCGACCCTGGTCACCAGCGACGTGGACGAGCGGGACCGGGAGTTCATCACCGGGGAGCGGACCGCGGAGGGCTACTACCGGGTCCGGGAGGGGCAGGGCGCGGCGATCATGCGCGGGCTGGCCTTCGCGCCGTACGCGGACCTGCTCTGGTGCGAGACCGGCACGCCCGACCTGGGCCAGGCCAAGGAGTTCGCCGAGGCGATCCACGCGCAGCACCCGGACAAGCTGCTGGCGTACAACTGCTCGCCGTCCTTCAACTGGAAGCGGCACCTGGACGACGCCGACATCGCCCGGTTCCAGCGCGAGCTCGGCGCGATGGGCTACGCGTTCCAGTTCATCACGCTGGCCGGCTTCCACGCCCTCAACCACTCGATGTTCGACCTGGCCACCGGCTACGCCGAGGTCGGCATGCCCGCGTACGTCGAGCTGCAGGAGCGCGAGTTCGCGGCCGAGGGCGCCGGCTACACCGCGACCCGGCACCAGCGCGAGGTCGGCACGGGCTGGTTCGACCTGGTCTCCACGGTGGTGGACCCCGAGTCGTCCACCACCGCCCTGGCCGGCTCGACCGAGACCGCCCAGTTCGCCTCAGCGGCGCACTAGTCCTTCGGCGCCCGGCGGTGGGGGAGCTGGATGTCCTCCTCCGCCGGCTGCCCGGCCTCCAGCTCGCGGCCGCGCTCCAGCTCGGCGTTGACCTCGGCCCCGAACAGCAGCACGTTGTTGGTGATCCACATCCAGACCAGGAACGAGATCACCGCACCCAGCGACCCGTACGTCTTGTTGTACGAGCCGAAGTGGGAGACGTAGAAACCGAACGCGACCGAGGCGATGACCCAGAGGATCAGGGCCAGGAAGCCGCCGAGGGTGAACCACTTGAACTTCGGCTGCTTCACGTTGGGCGCGACGTTGTAGAGCCCGGCGATCATCAGGCTGATGATGATCACGATCACCGGCCACTTGGCGATGTTCCAGATGGTCACCACCGTGCTGCTCAGCCCGATCGCGTCCCCGATCGACTCCGCG
>DATINN010000144.1:0-5360 GCA_035474175.1 Mycobacteriales bacterium
CCCGGAGTCGGGAGGCCCCGGGCCGTTCGGAAGCGAAGCTCAGCGGCGAGCGCCGGAGCGGGCCCCGTTGTCGGTGCGCGGCGTCGGCACCTCGGCGGCCGCCGGCGCCGGCGGCTCCTCGGCCACCTCGGGCTCGGGCGCCGACACCGCCCCGCCGGTCAGCGTGGACAGCATCTCCCGCACGTTGCGCAGCTGGTCGGTGATCGCGTCCCGCCGCTTGGACAGCGACGCCAGCTCGCGCTCGCTCTCCCGCCGGCTCCGGTCGGCCTGCGCCCGCGCCTCGCCGACCAGCTCGGCCGACTCGCGCTGCGCCGCCTGCAGCATCTCGGCCGACCGCCGCTCGGCGTCGGCCCGCATCTTCTCGGCCTCGGCCCGCAGCTGGTCGGTCCGGGCCACGGTCTCGGCCAGCTCCCGCTCGGCCGCGTTGGTCCGGGCCATGTGGTCGGACTCGGCCTTCTGCCGCCGCTTGGCCAGCGCGGTCTCGAAGTCCGCGGCCGCCTGGGCCGCCCGGGCCCGCACCGACTCGAGGTGGCCGCTGGCCTCCTCGCGGGTCGCCGCGGCCTGCGCGTCGGCGTCGGCCCGCACGCGGGCCGCCTCCTGCCGGGCCTTGTCCAGGATCCCGCTGGCCTCGCTCTGCACGTTCTGCCGGTGCGCGCTGGCGTCCTTCTCGGCGGCCTGCTGGATCGCCGCGACCTTCTTCTTCGCCTCGGCCCGCTCGTGCTCGATCTCGGCCTGAGCCTCCTCGCGGACGGCCCTGGCCTCGTCCTCGGCCATGCGCATGATCTTCTCGATCCGCACGCCGAACCCGTTGAGCTGCGAGCCGGACTGCTGCGCCGGCTGCTCCTCCGCGGACTGCAGGTGCAGCTCCTCGACGCGGGTTTCCAGCTGCTTCACCCGCTCCGCGAGCCGGTCGCGCTCGCTCAGCGCGCCGGTGAACTCCGACTCGAGCGAGGCGAGGTGCGCGTCGACCTGGTCGCGGTCGTAGCCGCGCAGTGCCACGTCGAACGGAACCGACTGCGGTGCGTCGGGCATGAAGACTTCCCCCAGGAAAGACAGGTGCTGGACTCGCGGAATTCTGGCAGGGAGTCAAGAGCGACACCAGGCACGGAATGACCATTGACCGAGAGTGTCCGGACGGTGACCGCGTTATCCGCGCAGAAGCACCAGATCGTCCCGGTGTACGACCTCGCGCCGATACTCCGGGCTCAGCTCGCCCGAGGACCGGCCGAGCAGGTCGGGCAGCTCCCCCGCGTCGTACCCGACGAGCCCGCGGGCGATCGCGACACCGTCCGGGCCGACCAGCTCGACCGGGTCGCCGGCGCCGAAGTCGCCCTCCACGCCGGTGACGCCGGCCGACAGCAGCGAGGTGCGCCGGCGTACGACGGCCTCGACCGCGCCCGCGTCCAGGACGAGCCGGCCGCGCGGGGTGGTGGCGTGCCGGAGCCAGAACAGCCGGGACGTGGTGCGGCGGGTGGTCGACGGGAACGCGGTGCCGACCGCGTCGCCGGCCAGGGCCGCCGTCACCTGCTCGGCCGCCGCCAGCAGCACCGGCACCCCGGCGCCGGCCGCGATCCGGGCCGCGTCCAGCTTGCTGGCCATCCCGCCGCTGCCGAGCCCCGACCGGGACCGGCCGGCCGTCACCCCGGCCAGATCGTCCTCGGTCGCGACCTCGGAGATCAGCCGGGTGCCCGAGCGCCGCGGGTCGCCGTCGTAGAGACCGTCCACATCGGACAGCAGCACCAGCGCGTCCGCGGCGACCAGGTGCGCGACCAGGGCGGCCAGCCGGTCGTTGTCGCCGAAGCGGATCTCCTCGGTGGCCACGGCGTCGTTCTCGTTCACGACCGGGACCACGCCCAAGGACAGCAGGCGCTCCAGGTTGCGGTTGGCGTTGCGGTACGTGGCCCGGCGGACCAGGTCGGTCGCGGTGAGCAGGACCTGACCGACGACCAGGCCGGAGCGGGCGAAGGCGGCCGCGTACCGCTCCACCAGCAGCATCTGCCCCACGCTGGCCGCGGCCTGCTGGGTGGCCAGGTCGCGGGGGCGGGACGGCAGCGACAGCGGGGCCAGGCCGGCCGCGATCGCGCCGGAGGAGACGAGAACGACCTGGCTCCCGGCGGCGCGCCGGGCGGCCAGCGCATCGACCAGGGTGTCGAGGCGCCGGGGGTCGAGGCCGCCGGCCGCGGTGGTCAGCGACGACGAGCCCACCTTCACCACGAGCCGCTGCGCGCCCCGCACGACGTCCCGCACGGGCACACCCGCCGCGCCGGCGGAGACGGTGGTCAGCGCCGGCTCCCGCCGCGACCCGGGCGCCGGTGCCGCGCGGTCGCCGCCTCGGCCGCGGCGACCTCCGCCTCCAGCTCCTGGCCCTCCTCGTCGGTCGACTGCCCGTGCCGGGTCCGGTACGCCACCAGCCGCTCGGCCGCCGACGTCCGGTTGTTGGTCTCCACCCGCACGTCGGTGCCGCGCGGCCCCGGCAGCGGGCCGTCGCCGACCGCGGCCGCCGCGGCCAGGGTCGGCTCCCAGTCGAACGTCACGTCGCCGATGGTCACCCCGACGCCGGCCGTCGCCCCCGCCTTGACCAGCGCGTCCTCGACGCCGAGGCGGGCCAGCCGGTCGGCCAGGTAGCCGACGGCCTCGTCGTTGGAGAAGTCGGTCTGCTGCACCCAGCGCCGCGGCCGGTCGCCGTGCACGACGAATGCCCCGGGGTTGTCCGGGTCCGGCTCGACCGCGAACCCGCCGCCGATCTCCGGCGGCCGGATCACGATCCGGGTCGCCTCCGGCGCCGGCAGCCCGGCCCGGTAGGACTCGACCTCGGCGGCCAGGGCGTACCCGAGCTCGGCCAGGCCCTCGTGCGTGGCCGCGCTGATCTCGAACACCGGCCAGCCCCGCTCGGCCAGGTCGGGCCGGACCAGCTCGGCCATGTCGCGGGCGTCGGGCACGTCGATCTTGTTCAGCGCGATCAGGCGGGGCCGGTTCTTCAGCGTGATGTCGTACTGGTCGAGCTCGTGCTCGATCGCCTCGATGTCCGCGACCGGGTCCCGGCCGGGCTCCATGCTGGCGCAGTCGATGACGTGCAGCAGGACGGCGCAGCGTTCGATGTGCCGGAGGAACTCGATGCCCAGGCCCTTGCCCTGCGCCGCGCCCGGGATCAGCCCCGGCACGTCCGCGATCGTGTACGTCGTCTGGCCCGCCTGCACCACGCCCAGGTTCGGCTGCAGCGTGGTGAAGGGGTAGTCGGCGATCTTGGGCCGGGCCGCCGACATCGCCGCGACCAGCGAGGACTTGCCCGCGCTGGGGAAGCCGACCAGGCCGACGTCGGCGACGCTCTTCAGCTCCAGGATGAGCTCGGCCATCTCCCCCGGCTCGCCCAGCAGCGCGAACCCGGGCGCCTTGCGCCGCTTGGACGCCAGCGCGGCGTTGCCGAGGCCGCCGCGCCCGCCGCGGGCGGCGAAGTAGCGGGTGCCGGCGCCGGTGAGGTCGGCCAGCAGCTCGCCGTCGACGGAGTGCACGACCGTGCCGTCGGGGACCGGCAGCTCCAGAGTGGCGCCGTTCGCGCCGTCCCGGTTGCTGCCCATGCCCTGCTTGCCGTTGCCGGCCCGCTGGTGCGGGTGGAAGTGGAAGTCGAGCAGCGTGTGCACCTGCGGGTCGACGACGAGCACGATGTCGCCGCCGTGCCCGCCGTTGCCACCGTCCGGCCCGCCCAGCGGCTTGAACTTCTCCCGGTGGATGGAGGCGGCACCGTGGCCGCCGTTGCCGGCCACCGCGTGCAACCGCACCCGGTCCACGAACGACGCCACGATCTACCTCTTCCCATGCGAAAGGCGGGCCCGGAGACCCGGGCCCGCCTTCCGAAAACCGCTTCGGTGCGCTCAGCCCTCGCTGGGCGGCAGGATGCTCACGACCTTGCGGCCGCGGCGCTCCCCGTACTTCACGTGACCGGTGGCCAGCGCGAACAGGGTGTCGTCGCCACCACGGCCGACCAGGTCGCCGGGGTGGAACTTGGTGCCACGCTGGCGGACCAGGATCTCGCCCGCGTTGACCAGCTGGCCACCGTAACGCTTGACGCCGAGCCGCTGGGCGGCGGAGTCGCGACCGTTGCGGGAGCTGGATGCGCCCTTCTTGTGTGCCATCTCTACTTCCCGCTCTCGATGCCGGTGACCTTGACCTGGGTCAGCGGCTGACGGTGACCCATCCGGCGGTGGTAGCCGGTCTTGTTCTTGAAGTGGTGGATCTTGATCTTCGGGCCCTTGGTGTGGGCGACGACCTCGCCCGTCACCGCGACCTTGGACAGCGCGTCGAGGTCGGTGGTGACGTCCTCACCGTCGACCAGCAGCAGCGCCGGGAGGTCGACGCTGGCGCCGGGCTCCCCGACGATCTTCTCGACCTCGACGACGTCACCGACGGCGACCTTGTACTGCTTGCCGCCTGTCTTGACGATGGCGTACATCGACGACTGCTCCTCGGGTGTGTTCAAGCGAAAACGGGTCCACCTCACGGTGGGCCAGTAGGACAGGGTACGGACCGGCCGGAGGGCGGGTCAAACCGCCCCCCGGATCAGTCCGTGGACACGGGCTGTGGCGGCCCCGCCGGACGGGAGGCGGCGCGGCGGCGCCGCTTGGGGGCGGCTCCGTTCTCGACGACCCCGTTGGACCCGGCGACCGGCTCGGGCGCGGGTGCGGCGGCGGGGTCCGGTCCGGCCGCGACGACCCCGTTGGACCCGGCCACGGGCTGGTCCGGGTCGGGCTCGGTCGTCTCCAGCTCGGCGACCTCGGCGGCCGAGGTGGTGGCGCCGGCCGGGGCCTCGACGGTCGCCTCGGCGCCGGTCACCCCCGTACCGCTGCCGGCGGTGCCGGTGCCGGTCGCGACGGCCTCCAGCGGACCGGCGCCGGAGGACTCCGGGCTGACGGTCACCTCGGCCTCGGGCTCGACCGCGACGACGGTGTCGACGGCCTCGACCGCGGCGTCGGTGTCGCGGCGGTCCTCCGAGCCCGCGTCGGCCTCGTCCGGGGTCGCCGGCAGGCCGGCGGTGGCGTCGTCAGCACTGGCGTCGTCGGCGGACGGGGGCGCCGGCGGACGGCCCGCGAGCAGCGCCGGGGTCGGCGGACCGGACGGGGCCGGCGGACCGGCCTCGGCCGCGGCGCCCCGGCGACCCCGCCGGCCACGCCCGCTCCCACTGGCGCCGTTGCCGTTGCCGTTGCCGTTCGCGGCCGCCGGCTCGGCGGCGTTCTTCTTGCGGGAGTCGTCGGCCGGGTCGAGGTGCACCAGCACCCCGCGCCCGTTGCAGGTCGGGCACGGCTCCGAGAACGACTCCAGCAGGCCCTGGCCGACCCGCTTGCGGGTCATCTGCACCAGGCCCAGCG
>DATINN010000145.1:0-19055 GCA_035474175.1 Mycobacteriales bacterium
GCTGCGCCGGGTCTCCGGCGACACCGAGGCCGCGCTGCTGGGCTCCCGGCCGGTGGACCGGCTGCTGGCCCGCCGGCGTTCCCTGGAGGACCGGGTACGCCGGCTGAGCCGGCAGGCCGCCGGCCCGCTGTTCGCGGCCCCGCAGGAGCCGCCGACGGTGGAGGCGCTCGGACCGGCGCTCGGCGACGAGGTGCTGGTCGAGCTGATCGGGACCATCGAGGACGACACGCTCTCGGCCGTGACCGTCCGCGACGGCGAGGCCCGGCTGCACGCGCTGGGCAGCCGGGAGGCGGCCCGGCGGGAGCTCGGCGCGCTGCTGTTCGCGCTGCGCCGGCTCGCGCTCGGGCACGGCGCGCCAGAGCCCGCGCTGGCCCAGGTCGCGTCCCGGTCGGCCCGGCTGGAGGCGGCGGTGCTGGGGCCGCTGCGGGACGTCCTCGGCGACCGGCCGCTGGTCGTGGTGCCGACCGGGTCGCTGCGGTCGGTGCCCTGGGCGCTGCTGCCGGCCTGCTCCGGGCGTCCGGTCACGGTGGCGCCGTCGGCGGCGGTGTGGCTGCGTGCGGTGCAACGGCAACGATCGCGGGGCCGGCGGGTCGTGCTGGTGTGCGGGCCGGGGCTGGACGGGGCGGCGGCGGAGATCTCCGAGTTGGCTGCGGGATATCCGGACGCGGTGCGGCTGGAGGGTGCGGACGCGACCGTGGACAGCGCGCTGGCCGCGCTCGACGGCGCGCAGGTCGCGCACGTCGCCGCGCACGGCTCGCTGCGCGGCGACAACCCGCTGTTCTCGGCGCTGGCGATGGCGGACGGGCCGCTCACCGCGTACGACCTGGAGCGGCTGTCCCGGGCGCCGCAGCTGGTGCTGCTGCCGGCCTGCCAGTCCGGCGGCGGGCAGGTGCTGGCCGGGGACGAGGTGATGGGACTGACGTCGGCCCTGTTCGCGCTCGGGACCCGGACGGCGGTGGCGACGGTGATCCCGGTCCCGGACGCGGCGACCCGGCCGCTGATGCTGGCGCTGCACGACGGGTTGCGGCGCGGGGCGCCGGTGGCCCGCGCCCTGGCCGACGCGCAGGCGGCGGTGGACCGGTCCGACCCGGCCGCGCTGGCGACCGCCGGCGGTTTCGTCTGCTACGGCGCCGGCTGACCCGCCCCCGCGGACCCGCCCTTGGTGATCACAGTCCGGGTCTGCGAACGGCGGAGCGTGACGAGGCCGGGCAGGCGACCCCCGTACACCTGCCCGGCCTCGTCCGTGCTCGGGGTGGTTCAACGGTGGACCGTCCCCGCGCGGCCCGCCGCCAGACCCCCGTCGCCACTCCCGCGACCGGCCGGCGTCCCCTCCTGAAGGGGCCCCCCAGCCCCACCAACGCGGACCGGTCATGTGTACTGAGCGCCGCCCCCGGCCGCTGATACGCCGAAGGCAAGAATTCTCACGGGATCACCGCATCGGGTGGCGGCACCGGCCGCGGCCGCCCCTCGAACCGGGTCGACAGCACCACCGTCGTCCGCGTCCGGGCGACCCCGCGGATCCGGTTCAGCGCGCCGATGACCTGCTCCAACGACGGCATGTCGGGGACCCGGACCTTGATCACGAAGGTCTCCTCGCCGGCCACGAACCAGCAGTCCTCGATCTCCGGCATCGCCTGCAACGCGGCGTAGATCCGGTCGGAGTCGCCCCGGTCCCCCTGCAGGATCCCGACCAGCGCGCTGACCCCGAGACCGAGCGCGGCCGGCTCGACCGCGGCGTGGTAACCGGTGATCACGCCACTGGACTCGAGCTTGCCGACCCGCTCGTGCACCGCCGGCGCGGACAGGCCGACCAGCCGCGCCAGCTCCGCGAAGGTCGCCCGGGCGTTAGCCCGAAGGGCCTCGATCAGCTGGCGATCGACGCCGTCTGCCTGTCGCACATAGCTCACGCTCCGCCTCCAAGAGTGAATACACATTCCGACATCAGAGTGTTCAGAGGACAGCAGGGCCGGGAAGTGGTTCACTGTGTGTCAGCACGCGCGGAGCCCTGACCCTGTACCGCGTGGCTGTCAAGTACCAGGGGGAGTGAATGGACCCACGGGAGCGACTGCTCACGCCGGGTGAGGTGGCTGCTCTGTTTCGCGTCGACCCGAAGACCGTGACGCGATGGGCTGCCGCCGGCCGGATCCACAGCATCCGGACACCAGGCGGTCACCGACGGTTCCTCGAATCTGAAGTCCGGGCGCTGCTTCAGCAGCTGTCCAGCGAGAGCGTCGGACCGCGAGCGAACGCATAGCGAGCTGAGCCCGTCGCCGGGCCGGGTCATTCCGGGACGTCCACGCGGACGCACCGGGGTCGCCTGGTCCGGCGGCGGACCAGCTCGTTCGGAGCACCACCGGCACGGCCCGGGAGCGGCCCTGTCGTCGCCGCACCGGGCAACACCCGGGCACCGAGCCGGACCTGACGGTCCGGACCGCGCAGCGGACCGCTGAACGCCGTGTCCCCCGGTCGGGCAAGATCGACCCGCACGTCGTACGCCACCTCGTCAGTATCATCGCGACCCGCCGTATCCTGCCGCGGAGGGGTGGTGAGGACCGTGTTCGTTCGCTTCGGCGGGATCCTGTTCCTGGCTGCCCTCGCCGTCTGGCTCTACTGCCTGCTCGACGCGGTCAGCTCCGATCGCACCCAGATCCGCGGGCTGTCCAAGGGCGCCTGGTTCGCGGTGGTCCTGCTGTTCTTCCTGCCGGGCGCGCTGGCCTGGCTGGCCTGGGGCCGGCCGCGGGCGTCGGCACCGCGCCGGCCGACGCTGGGCTCCTCGGGACGGACCGCGTGGCCGGCCCGGCCGGGGCGGTCCGACGAGCCGCCCAGCGGTCTGTTCGGCCGGTCGACGCGACCCGCGCCGGACGACGACCCGGAGTTCCTGGCCGAGCTGGACCGCCGGGCGGCGGAGGAGCACGAGAAGCTGCTGGGCTCGTGGGAAGAGGACCTGCGGCGCCGCGAGGAGGAGCTGCGGCGCGACCGCGGCGAGGGCTCCGACGGTCCGGCGGACGCCTGACGGCGTAGGCCGGACAGGATCTCTTACCCATCAACGGGCGCGATCATGCCCCCCGCGGTTACCCTGAGCCGGTGCCACTCCTGCTCGTTGTGCTGATCGTCATCCTCGCCGTGGTCGTGTGGAGGCACACGTCGTCGCGGAAGTCCACGGGACCGCAGCTGCGGCCGCGGCATCTGGGGCCGGACGACGACCCCGATTTCCTGCGTGAGCTCAACCGCCGCACCCGCCGGGACGACGACCTGAGCTAGCCCGCGCCACTCGGACGAGCCGGCGTTCGCGCGCGCTACTCGACGAGCCGGCGGTCCCGCGCGCTACTCGACGAGCCGGCGGTCGCGCGGGAACGCGTCCGCGACGGCCGCCGCGAGCTCCAGCAGGGCCGACCGGGACGCGGCGGACAGCTCCCCGAGGTCGACCTCGGCGCCTTCTTCCAGGTGCGGGTCGTACGGGATGCGCGTCACCGCCCGGCAGCGCGCCGCGAAGTGCGCCTCCAGCCGGTCGAGGTCGACGCCGCCGGACTTGGGCCGGACCGAGTTGATCACCGCGACCGAGTTGCGGACGAGGGCACCGCGGCCGTGCGCCTCCAGCCAGTCCAGGGTGGCGCTGGCGCTGCGGGCGCCGTCCACCGAACCGGAGCTGACCAGCACGATCTGGTCGGCGAGGTCGAGCACGCCGGCCATGGCCGAGTGCAACAGGCCGGTCCCGCAGTCGGTGAGCACGATGTTGTAGAAGCGCTCCAGCACCGCGGCCACGGTCCGGTAGTCCGCCTCGCTGAACGCCGTGGACACGGCCGGGTCCGACTCCGAGGCGAGGACCTCGAGGCGGTCGGCGGACTGCGATGTGTAACGGCGGACGTCGAAGTAGTGCTGGATCTGGTCGACGTCGTTGAGCAGGTTGCGGACGGTGGCGACGGTCTCCAGCGGGATCTTGCCGGACAGCGTGCCGCGGTCGGGGTTGGCGTCGACGGCGATGACGCGGTCGCCCCGCAGCGAGGCCAGGGTCGCGCCCAGGGTCACGGTCGTCGTCGTCTTGCCGACGCCGCCCTTGAGGGAGATCACCGCGATCCGGTAGCAGCCCGGCACCGGCACCGAGGCCCGGGCGATGAGCTCCTGCCGGCGGCGGTCCTCGGCGGACTGGCCGGGGTTCACGGTGCGCGCGCTGATGTTGTAGACCGCGCGGCGCCAGCCGGTCTGCGGGGTGGGCCGGCGCTGGCGCAGCAGGGACTGCGCCGTCAGCTGCTCGACGGTCGGCGGGGGGCCGACCGGACCCGGGGCGGGGCGTCCGGGCGGGCCGCCGGGGACGGGCGGAGCGGGACGCCCGGGTGGCGGGCCCGCGGGGCTGGTCCCGGTGCGGGCCGGGCCTGACGGACCGGATGCGGGCGGACTGAACGGGCCAGCCGCGGGGCGGGGGCCGGCCGGGCCGGCCAGGTGCGTCCCGGCCGAGGCCGGTCCGGTGGCGTGCGCCCCGGCCGAGGTCGGGCTGGGCGCGTGCACTCCAGCCGGAGTCGGGCCGGCCGCTTGCGCTCCGGCCGGGGTCGGGCCGGCTGCGTGCGCTCCGGCCGGGGGCGGGCTGGGCGGCGGGCCCACCGGGCCGGGCGCGGGACGCCCGGGCGGGCCGTAGCCCGTGGGCAGATCGGAGCCGCGGTAGCCGGGCTGATCCGGAGGTGCGCCACGGTCCGGCCCCGGTCCTGACGACGGGTCGCCGTACCGGGGAGCGCCCTGGTACGAGGACCCACTTACTCCCGGCTGGACTGCCCGAGCCGGCCCGCTGCCGTTGCCGGGGGCATCGAACGCCCGGGCGGGCGCGGGGTCGCCCTGGCCGTACACCGGTCCGGTCGTCTCCGGGTTGGCCGCGGCGAAGGACGGCCGGTCCAGTGGCAGCTGAGCAGGGGCGGCGGCCTCAGGCCGGTCGTCGCGGGACCAGTCGTCCGCGCCGGCCGCCGCGTCACCGGCATCCGGCTGGGCCCAGTCACCGGACGTCTCTCCGGCAGCGGACCACTCGTCCGACGTGGCACCTGGCCGGGACCACTCGTCCGCGCCCGGCGCCGCATCCTCACCGGACCAGTCGTCCGTACGTCCCGATACGTCACCACCGGTCGGGGTGTCGTCGCTCGGGCGGGACCACTCGTCCGCATCCTCACCGGGCCAGTCATTCGTACGTCCCGGGCCACCAGCCAGCGTGTCGCCGCTGGGGCGGGACCACTCGTCCGCGCCTGGCGCCCCATCGTCACCGGACCAGTCGTCCGCACGTCCCGAGACGTCGTCACCAGCCGGGGCGTCATCGCCCGGGCGGGACCAGTCGTCGGCGGACGGCGGGTCGTCGCCGTTCAGGGCCGCAGCGGACGGGTCCACGGCGACGAACTGGCCCGACGGGGCGGGATCCTCGTCCTCCGGGAGCGGCAGGCTGAACTGGCCGGGTATGTGCTCGACCCGGTCGTCGGAGCCGGGACCTGCCGCCGACTGCCGGGTCTCGTTGTCCGCATCCGTCACGCCAGCCCGCTCCCCCGGCATCCAACCGCCCGAACTCACTGCCGGCAGGGCGCCGGCCGAGCGATCACCGTATCCACCGGTCGGACGCTGCTGTCCGGACAGGTCGCCGTACTCGCCCGCGCGCGGGTCCACCGCACCGCCGACCCCGCCCATCGCAGGCAACTCCCCCGACCACTGCCCGCCGAACGCCAGCTGCTGCCCCGACCGCTCCCCACCCACTGCCGGCAGCTCACCAGAGCGTTGCCCACCGGTCGCGGGCAACTCAGCCGACCGGCGCCCGCCGAACGCCGACTGCTCGCCAAACCCGTGCCCGCCGAAGGCCGGCCGGTCGTCGCCCGAGCCGGGCATCGGGAAGATGGAGGTCGCCTCGTCACCGAAGCCGGGAGCGCCACGTCCGCCGGACGGCCCCGGCAGCGGGACTGCCGGCGGGGACGAGCTCGGTGGAGTAGGCAGCCGGAGCATCTGCGTCGCGTCCTCGATGCCGTCCGGCGCTCCGGTGACGGCCGCCGCAGCCTGCGGCAGATCGGTGAAGATCGACCGCGGCGCGCTCAGCACCGGGCCGAAGCGGTGACCGGCCGGCGCTGGTCCGTCCGCACGAGCCGCGATCGGGTGCGCCTCGCTGGCCGGACCCATCGTCCACTGTGGACTGAGCGCGGGCGGCGGCACCGCCGGCGGCAGCTCCGACGCGGGCGCCGGGTCGGCGCTGGGCCGGTCCGGTGCTGACCAGCTCGGCTCCTGGGACGCGGCGAACGGCTGCCGGGCCCACGCCGGCCGGCTGTCCGATTCCTCGTCCGGACCGGCGCCCCGCAGGTGGGCCAGCCACTCGTCGTCACTCAGCTCGCTGTCCGGTGCGTCGCCACCCGATGATCCGGCCGACAGCCGTCCCCAGATCCCCGACCGCGAACTCGCGCCCGGCGCCTCCGCCGGATCCTCGGACGCCGCCGAGGACTCCCACGACCCGGGCCCGTCCGGACCCCCGCTCGCGGACGACTCCCACGACGCCGAGCCGGTCTCCGCCGACGACGCCGACGACTCCGGGCTGGACGGCGGAGACTCCCACGACGGGCGCCCGGTCACCGGCGACTCGGACGACGGACTCCACGAGGCCGGCCCGCTGGTGAAGTCAGGTCCGGACGGCGGGTCCGACGGCATCGTCCCGGACACCGGCGGCGGTCCCCACGACGTCGCGGACGCCCGCCAGCCGGCACCGGCGGAAAGGCGGTGATCGCCCGGCATCGGCTCGTTCGCCGGCGGCCAGTCGCCCGCGACGGTCGCACCGCCGGAATCCTGACCGGTCCCGCCCGCGCCGAGCGGCAGGTCGGCGGCCCGGTCCGCGTCCTCACCGAGCGCTGACGACCCAGCCCGGCCGGACGGGGCCCACGGCATCGGGTCCTGATTCGGCGGCGGCCAGTCGCCGGCATCCGTGTCGCTCAGCAGGCCGGTCGGGTCCGGGCCGGGTGAGCGCTCGGGGGCCGCGTCCGGGTATCCGCCCGCGCCGGCCTGGGACGGCCAGCGCTCGGGCAGCCCGGCACGACCGGTGACCGGACCCTGGGCCGGCCGGTAGACCGTCTCCTCCGGTGGCGTCCAGAGCTCCTGCTCGGGATCGTCCAGCGCAGCAGGCGGCGGCGTCGCCCACGGGTCCGCGGTCCGCGGCGGCTGCGGCTCCGCCGATCGCGGTGGCTGCGGCTCGGCCGACAGGACCGCGTCCCAGCTGTCCGGGACCGGCGGCGGCGCGGGCAGCCGCGGACCGGACGGCGCCGAGTATCGGGCCGGCGCCGACTCGGGCGGCTCGACGTGCTCAGCGGATGGTTCGGACCCCGGTGTCGCGCGCATCCACCCCTGCTCGGTGTCCCAGCGAGCCAGCTGGTCGGCGAGTCCCCGCGGCTGCTCGCGGTCGTCGTCGGAGGAATGCCGCCGAGCGCACACGGAGCCTCCCCTCGCTCTCGATCGAACCGGCCTTGTCGGCGGCCCAGACTAGTTGACGTCCGCGCTCTGTTCGGAGATCAGGTCAAACCGGCATAGGAGTGCAGTCCGGACACCACCATGTTGATGATGAAGAAGTTGAAGATCATCGTGGCGAACGCGACCATGTTCACCCGCGCGGCCGCGGTGCCCCGCCAGCCGGCGGTCGCGCGCGCGTGCAGATAGGCCGCGTACACGACCCAGGTGATGAACGCCCAGGTCTCCTTCGGGTCCCAGCCCCAGTAGCGACCCCAGGCCGCCTCGGCCCAGATCGCGCCGGCGATGATCCCGAACGTGTAGATCGGGAAGCCGAAGGCGACCGTCCGGTACGCCATCCGGTCGAGGATGTCGGTCCCGGGCAGCCGCGAGCCCAGCGTGATCGGGAACCGGGTCGGCGTGCGCCCGGCCTCGATCGCCAGCTCCCAGCGGCGCCGGATCAGGTAGAGCACCGTGGCCACGAAGCTGACCATGAAGATACCGGTGCCGATGCTGATCGTGGTCACGTGGATGGCGATCCAGTACGACCGCAGGGCGGGCACGAGCGGCTCGGCCGGCGCGTAGAGCACGGTGCCGGCCAGGAAGAGCAGCACGACGACCGGGAACAGCAGGAACATGCCGAGGTAGCGCACCTGCGGCAGCCGCACCAGCACCACCAGGTACGCGATCACCGCGGCCGCGCCGACCACCGAGGCGAACTCGTACATGTTGCCCCAGGGCCAGCGGTGCGTTGCGATCCCGCGCAGCGCCAGGGAAGTCAGCTGCACGGCCAGCCCGGCCGCCGTGGCGGCGACCGCGAGCCGGCCGAACCGCTGCGCCTGCGGGGCACGCCGCGACCGGTCGGTGCCGCCGGCCTTGGCGCCGGACATGCTGCCGACCTTGACCACGGGCACGCCGCCGGCGGCGACCAGCTCGCGCTCCGGTGAGGTCGCGGCGACCTTGCCCCGGCGACCGAACGCGTACTCCCCGCAGTAGGCGATGAGCGCCACGCTGTACAAGATGATCGACCACGTGAACATGTGGTCGGACAGCGTGGCGAGTCCGGCGTTGACGGGCACGGTCAGTCCTTCCCTACGGGTGGCGAATCGCGGAGCCGCTCGACGACGCGGGCGAACTCCGTCTCGAAGCTGCCGGCGTCGGTGCGGGCGAGCCCCCCGACCGCGACCAGACTACGGGCGTCCGATCCCGGCTGCGCGGCGCCGTCCACAGGCTCGGAGTTGTCCACAGATTCGGGATCGGGGCTGTCCGCGGGCTTGATCCGCAGGAAGAGTCGCCGTCGGCGCACCGCAAGAGAAAGGAGGAGACCGAGCACGATCGCGACCGCCGCCCCCAGCACCACGGTCTGTCCCGGGTCGTGGTTGACCTGGATGGTGGCCCACTCGCGATAGCTGTCGAAGGTGATCTGCGTGCCGTCGGCCAGCTTCACCGACTTGCCTTGGGTGAGCTGGGCGGACGCGACCTCCTTCAGGGCGCCGCTGGCGACCTGCCGCTGGTCGATGCTGTAGACGGACTGGGGCGCGCCGCTGTCGAGGCCGAGGTTGCCTTGATAGACAACGACGGCGACGCCGGGGTTGCCCGGTTGGGGCGACAGCGACGTCATCTTCTGATCGGCGTCCACCCCGGCGAACGGGGCGAACGTCCCGTAGAGCGCCAACTGCGGGTTCACCCCGTCGAGCAGCTTGACCGCACCCTCCGACAGCAGCGTGGACGGGACCACGGGCAGGAACGGTGCCGAGACGTCCTTCAGCACGGTGCCGTCGGGCTTGGTGACCGTGAAGACGGGCGCGAAGCCGTGCCCGACCAGGTAGACGCGGATGCCTTCCAGCCGCAGCGGGTGGTTGACCCGCAGCGCGTCCTTCTGCGGCGCCCCGCCCTCCCCCTCCGAGTACGTGATGTCGGCCCGGAACTGGGACGGCGTCCCGCTCGGGTCGTACGTCGCGGTGAACTTGTCCAGCGAGTCGATGCAGAAGGGAGCCAGCCCCGAGCCGTCCACCAGCTTGCCCGGCCGGAACGAGTCGTACAGCGGGACCGCGTTGCAGATCCCGGGCTGCGTCTCGGTCAGCAGCACCGTGCCCTGGTAACCCCACAGCTTGCCGACCGCGACGCCGACCAGCAGCACCAGCAGCGCCGCGTGGAAGATCAGGTTGCCCGTCTCCCGCAGGTAGCCGCGCTCGGCGGCGACCGTGACCACGCCGTCGTCCTCGGTGCGGATGACCGTCTTCCAGCCCCGCAGCCGGCGCACCGCGTCCGCGGCGACCTCGGCCGGCGCGCCCTCGGCCGAGTACGACGTGGCGGAGGACAGCCGCTCCAGCCGACGGGGCACCACCGGCGGCGCCGACAGCATCGCCACCGCGTGCTGCCGCAGCCGCGGCACCACACACCCGATCAACGAGACGAACAGGAGCAGGTATGTCGCCGCGAACCACGGCGTCGCGAAGACGTCGAAGAAACCGGCCTTGTCGAGGATCCGGGACCAGCCGGGGTGGTCGGCGATGTACGCGTCGACCTTGGTCGGGTTCAGCGGGCGCTGCGGCAGCAGCGAGCCGGGCACGGAGGCCAGCGCCAGCAGGAAGAGCAGCACCAGCGCGGTGCGCATGCTGGTCAGCCGGCGCCAGGAGTTGCGGGCGAACGCGACCGGTCCGCCGTGCCAGGACCGGACCGGTGCCGGCTGGGTGGACAGCTCCGACGGCTCGACGTCACCGGTCCGGACCGGGGTGTCGGGTCCTGCGCTCACACCGAGGTCCCCAGTCCGGTCTGCCCGACCCGCGAGGTCAGCTGGATCGTCATCTCTCCCCAGAGGCCGGTCACCAGCAGCACTCCCAGCAGCACCAGGAGCCCGCCGCCGATGTACGTCACGAGGTTCGCGTGCCGGCGCACCACGCCGAGCGCGCCGACCAGCCAGCGGGCGCCGAGCGCCACCAGCACGAACGGCACCCCGAGGCCCAGGCAGTACGCGGCGGACAAGGTCGCGCCGCGGCCTGCACCGGCGCTGGACAGCGCGAGGGACTGGACCGCGCCCAGCGTCGGCCCGATGCAGGGCGTCCAGCCGAGGCCGAACACCACCCCGAGCAGCGGCGCCCCGGCCAGCCCGGCCGCCGGGAACCGGTGGATCCGCAGCTCCCGCGAAGTGCCGGGCAACCAGCCGAGGAAGGCCAGCCCGAGCAGGATGACCACGATGCCGAGGATCCGCTCCAGCCCCCGCTGGTGAGCGAACAGCTGCGCCCCGAGCCGGCCGAAGAGCACACCGTAGGAGACGAACACGGCGGTGAAGCCGAGCACGAACAGCACCGCGCCCAGGACCGTGCGGCTGCGCAGCCGCACCCGCTGGGTCCGCACCGCGACATCACCGTCCTCGCCGTCGGCCCGGGCGGCGGGGGCGGACGTCGCCTCCGAGCCGGACAGCCCGCCGACGTAGGACAGGTAGCCCGGCACCAGCGGCAGCACGCACGGCGACAGGAAGCTCACCACGCCGGCGACGGCCGCCACCCCGGCCGCGGCGATCAGCGGGCCGTCGGTGACGGTCCGGGCGAAGGTGTCGCCGATCCCGCTCACGTCTCGGCCGCCAGCCTGGTCACCACGGGCTGGATGTCCTCCTGGACCAGCGCCGAGACGTACACGGCGGCGACCCGGCCCTGCCGGTCGATGATGATCGTGAACGGGAAGCCGCCGACCCGCAGGTCGCGGAACGCCTGCACCGTCTTGCCCGGCGGGTCGAACAGGCTCGGGTACGAGATCGCGCGGTCCTTCTGGAAGTCCGTGGCCTTCTGCTTGTCGTCCCGCACGGCCACCCCGACGAACTCGACGCCCTGGGCCTTCGTCGCCTTGGACACCTTGTCGAAGTCGGGGGACTCCACCCGGCACGGGCCGCACCACGAGGCCCAGAAGTTCAGCACCACGACCTTGCCGCGCTGCGCCTGGAGGTTCCACGAGCCGCCGGCCAGCAGGGTGCCGGTGACGGCGGGGGCGGACTTGCGGTCGGCGGCGGCGATGGTCTCACCCGTTGGCGTGCCGCTGACGAAGCGGAACTCGCCGCCGGCGGTCTGGTCGACCGCGTCGGATCCGCCGGTGCAGGCGGCGAGGGCGCCGAGCGACAGGGTCAGCAGAACGACGAGCAGGCGGGGAGACCGGCGCACCCCACGAGTGTCACCCCGGTTCATGAGCGTCACGCACCCGGGGTGGTCCCCGGCGACTCGGGGCCGGCCGGCTCGCTGTAGGCCACCGTGACGACCCGGTCGCCGTCGAACGTGATGCTGGTCAGCGAGGCCAGCCCGCACTGCCGGTGGGTGGGCAGGTGCGACAGCGGCTTGCGCTCGACGAGCCGGCGCAGCGTCCAGATCGGCAGCTGGTGGCTGACGCAGACGGCCTCGTGTCCCTCGGCCGCGTCCCGGGCGGCCCAGGCCGCGGCCAGCATCCGCGCGGCGATGCGCTGGTAGGGCTCCCCCCAGGACGGGCGGAACGGGTTGCGCAGCCGCGGCCAGGCCGACGGGTGGGCCCAGGCCCGGTCGCCCGGGCCGAACGGCTCGCCCTGGAAGGAGTTCTCCGCCTCCAGCAGCCGGTCGTCCAGGTGCACGGACAGGCCCAGCGCCGAGGCCAGCGGCGCCGAGGTCTCCCGGGCCCGCTCCAGCGGCGACGAGACGAGGTACGTGATGTCCCGGTCGAGCAGCGCCTTGGCCGCGCGCTCGGCCATCCGGCGGCCCACGGCGGAGAGGTGGTAACCGGGCAGCCGGCCGTACATGACGTGCTCGGGGTTGTGCACCTCGCCGTGCCGCAGCATGTGCACCGTGGTGAGGGTCATGCCGGCTCCTCGCTCGCGGCCGCGGCGGCGCGGGCCGCCTCGGGCAGGACGTCCCCGATCCGGTCCAGCACCTCGTCGCTGTGGGAGGCGGAGACGAACCAGGCCTCGTACGCCGACGGCGGCAGGTAGACGCCGCGATCCAGCATCGCGTGGAAGAACGCGGGATAGCGCCACGCCTGCTGGGTCCGGGCCGAGTCGTAGTCGCGGACCTCGTCCTCGGTGAAGAAGACGGAGAACAGGCTGCCCGCCGTCTGCACCCGGTGCGGCACGCCTTCCTTCGTCAGCGCCTCGGCCACCATCCGGGCCACGGTCGAGGCGGCGGCGTCCACCCGCAGGTAGACCTCCTCGGTGCAGGCCCGCAGCGTGGCCAGGCCGGCCGCGACGGCGACCGGGTTACCGGAGAGGGTGCCGGCCTGGTAGACGGGGCCGGACGGCGCCAGCCGCGACATCACCTCCGCCGAACCGCCGAACGCGGCCGCCGGCAGGCCGCCACCCATCACCTTGCCGAAGGTGAACAGGTCGGGCACCACCGGATCCAGCCCGTACCACCCCGTGGGCGACACCCGGAAGCCGGTCATCACCTCGTCCAGGATCAGGAGGGCACCATGCTCGGAGGTGATCCGCCGCAGCTCGGCGTTGAAGCCGTCCCGCGGCGGGACCACACCCATGTTCGCGGCCGCGGCCTCGGTGATCACGCAGGCGATCTCGTCGCCCCGGGTCGCGAACGCCGCCTCGACCGCGGCGACGTCGTTGTACGGCAGCACGATCGTGTCCTGGGCCTGGGCGCCGGTCACCCCCGGGGTGTCGGGCAGTCCGAGAGTGGCGACGCCGGAACCGGCGGCGGCCAGCAGTGCGTCCACATGACCGTGGTCGCAACCGGCGAACTTCACCACCACGCTGCGTCCGGTGACGCCGCGGGCCAACCGGATCGCGGACATGGTGGCCTCGGTGCCGCTGTTGACCAGCCGCACCTGCTCGACCGGCGCGATGCGGGCGACGATCTCCTCGGCCAGCTCGACCTCACCCTCGGTCGGAGTGCCGAAGCTGGTGCCCTTCGCCGCCGCGTACGCCACGGCCTGGGTCACGGCCGGGTAGGCGTGGCCGAGGATCATCGGCCCCCACGAGCACACCAGGTCGACGAACTCGTTGCCGTCGGCGTCGTAGATCAGCGGGCCGGAGCCGGCGATCATGAAGTGGGGGGTGCCGCCGACCGCCCGGAAGGCGCGCACCGGCGAGTTCACCCCGCCCGGCGTCACCGCCTGCGCCCGGTCGAACAGGGCCTTCGAAGCCGCGTCAGGGGAGGTCACCGGTCCAGTCTCTCAGTTGGCGGGACCGTGGGTGGGCGCGGGCGAACCGGAGTTCGGTCACCCCCCGAATATTGGTGCAGTTCAGTTATCACCCGACCGGGCGACGGCAACCCGGGTTAGGGTCGTCTGGGCCTGTCGGGCGTACGTGGACGGAGGATCGATCGGATGCGGAACGCGGTACACCGGCTTCGACAGCTGCGCCTTCCGGCGATGGCGGCACGGCGGGGACTGCCCCTCGCGCTGGCCGCGTTCGCCGTGGTCGGCGCCGCATCGACCGCCGCCTCCGCCAACCGCGACTCCACTGTGGACAGTGCGCCCGCCGGGGCCACGATCCTGCCGCCCGCAGTGCCGCCGACCTACTCCTACCCCGGCGGCACCGGCTCGCTGCCGGGCGTGCCGGGGTCCTCCACCTCGACCGGCGGGACGCCTGGGACCTCCGCCCGCCCCGCCGGCGGGACACCGTCCGGACCGGCCGCGCCGGAGCTCGCCTCCAGCGGCATCCCGGCCCGCGCCGTGCAGGCCTACCAGGCCGCGGCGGCCGCGCAAGCGAGCTGCGGTCTGCCGTGGACGCTGCTCGCCGCGATCGGCCGGGTCGAGTCCAACCACGGGCGGTTCGCCGGCGCGACGCTGCTGGCCGACGGGCGCTCCGACCCGCCGATCGTCGGCATCCCGCTGGACGGGCGGCCGGGCGTGGCGCAGATCGGCGACACCGACTCCGGGCGGTACGACGGCGACACGACCCACGACCGGGCCGTCGGGCCGATGCAGTTCATCCCCGGGACCTGGGCGCTGTTCGCCACCGACGGGGACCACGACGGCAAGGCCGACCCGTTCGACATCGACGACGCGGCCGCCGCCGCCGCGAAGTACCTGTGCCGGGCCGGCGGTGACCTGAGCACGATCGGCGGCCAGCAGGACGCCGTCTACAGCTACAACCGGTCCGACTCGTACGTGTCGCTGGTGCTGGCGCTGTCCGCGGAGTACGCGGGGGGTGCGCCGGTCGACGGCTCGCCGGCCCCGGACGGATCGCCGCGGCCGCTGCCGCCGATCATCACTCCGACGCTGCCGCCGGGCAGCGTGGGCCCGCCGCCGGCCGCGACGCCGCCCCCGGCCAAGGGATCGCCGAAGCCGAAGCCGACCGCGTCCCCGACCAGCCACCGGCCGTCGCCGTCGCCGACCACGCCGTCCCCGACGCCGACACCCTCGCCGACGCCGACGACGCCGTCCCCCACACCCACGACGCCGTCCCCGACGCCGACACCGTCGCCGACCTGCACCCCGGCGCCCACACCGACGCCGACCCCGAGCCCGTCCGGCTCGGTGACCGGCAACGGGACCGGAGCGTCGTCGTCCGCCTCCGCGGCCGCGAGCCCGTCCCCGTCCCCGTCCGACACGACATCGGCCGCAGCCGCCGCGACCACGACTCCCACGCCGACCCCGACCCTCCCCACCTGCCCGACCCCCTGACGGTCCGGCGGCAGTAGAGGCTCACCGGCGCGGCCTGCGGCGGTCGCGGACGGGACACCGCTGACGCGGGGACGCCCGCCGGCCTCACCGCGTGCACGCTCTGGGCGCGTCAGGCGGTGGCCCGGTTCACGATGTACGCGGGTTGGCGGGGGCCCGGAACGGTGTCAGGACGGCGGAACGCGCCGCGATCGGTGATCCACGGCGCGTTCCGATCGGCTAGCGGTGGTGGCCGCCGCCGCTGCCGTCGCCGCCCAGGTGATCCGACGCGTCCACTGGTCTCTCCTCCGCTCGAGAAGTAGCAGAGCGTAGCCGCCTCCCCAGAAGGCTGAATCCTGGGGGCCGGACCACACCGGACCGTGGCCGACCGCGCGAGTCAAGCCGGCCGGAAGCGCCCGGACCAAGCCGGCCGGAGCGCCCGAACCAAGCCGGCCCGAGCACCCGGGCCAAGCGGCCGAGCCGGCCCGAGCCTCCGGACGAGACCGGGCCGGAGCGTCCGGCGTCGGTCCGCCCCGGGGAAGCGCGCGCAGCACAACGGTTCGGTCTCGCAGTGGCTGTGTGTGTGACACAGCCGTACATTGAGTTACAGAAGGACAGAGCAGTGAGGCTCTCCATTCGTCGTAGCAGGGAGTGGTCTGAAAGGGCGTATGAGATGATCAGCGTGGAAGACCCGCCGCCCGGCGGCGGCGTGAAGGCCGGACACCGCACTCCCGCTGATCCGTCTTCGCCCCCGGGCCCGTTCCGTGCGGCCTGGACCGTCATCGCCGCCGCGCTGGCCGCGGCCGGCGTGGTATCGCAGCTGGTCACGGACGGCACCGGCCAGATCCTGCTCGGCGTCGTCGGCCTGGCCGCGATCGTCGCGCTCGGGCTGCAGAGCGCCCGCGCCCGCGACGGCAAGCAGGTGCAGCTCACTCAGGACCTGGCCGCGGTGACCCGGGCGAACCGCCTCTACCGCTCGGCCATCCGGCGCATCATCGCCCGCCAGCTCGACCTGTTCGAGGAGACGGTCGAGATCCTCGTGACGATCGGTGACCGCGACGGCCGGGACTCGATCGTCGAGCGGCACCGGACCACGCCCAAGCCGGCCCTGCCCTACCGGCTGATCCGCCCGATCACGTCCTCGACCAGCCCGATCCGGCCCGGTTTCGCCGAGCTGGGGCTGAGCATCGAGGTCGACGGCGAGGACCTGGACGTCGCCATCCTGCCGCTGGCCGAGGACGCGCAGGGCGTGCAGGTCATGATCCTCTTCACGCCCGGGCTGCTGCGGCCGACCGAGTGGTCGATCACCTACCGGGCGCCGCGGCTGTGGGACGTGCTCCGGCAGGACGGTGTCGACCGGCTGACCTGGGCGCCGAGCGACCGCGACGGCCAGGAGGCGGCGGTCGCGATCACCGACCTCACCGTGCACTTCATCTTCCCGTCCGACGCGCACACCGTCGGCGTACGGGAGCAGGACGGGCGCGGCGTCGTCTCGCCACGCACCTCGACCGGCGAGCGGCGGATCACCTGGCGGGACGAGCACCCGGCCGTGCAGCCCTACCAGTGGGACCTGTGGTGGTCCCGGTAGGGGTCAGCGCAGCTTGGTCGCGGCCTCGGTGGCCCAGTAGGTGAGGATCATGTCGGCGCCGGCCCGGCGGATCGCCGTCAGCGTCTCCATGATGATGCGGTCGCGGTCGATCCAGCCGTGGGCCGCCGCCGCCTCCACCATGGCGTACTCACCCGAGACCTGGTACGCGGCCAGCGGCAGGTCGGTCGCGGCCCGCACGGCCGCGACCACGTCCAGGTACGCCAGCGCCGGCTTGACCATCACCGCGTCCGCGCCCTCGGCCACGTCCAGCGCGACCTCGCGCAGCGCGTCCCCGGCCGAGCGGGCCGGGTCCTGCTGATAGGCCGACCGGTCGCCGAACTGCGGCGCGCACTCGGCCGCCTCCCGGAACGGGCCGTAGAAGCCGGACGCGTACTTGACCGCGTAGGCCAGGATCGGCACGTCGGTGAAGCCGGCGCCGTCCAGGGCCGAGCGGATCGCCCCGACCTGGCCGTCCATCATCCCGCTGGGCGCCACGACGTGCGCCCCCGCCGTCGCCTGCGCGACCGCGATCGAGGCGTACCGCTCCAGCGTGGCGTCGTTGTCGACCTCGCCGGAGGGCAGCAGCAGCCCGCAGTGCCCGTGGTCGGTGTACTCGTCCAGGCACAGGTCGGAGATCAGCACCGTGTCCGAGCCGACCTCGGCCGCCAGCCGCCGCAGCGCGACCTGCACGATGCCGTCGGGGTCGTCCGCGGCCGACCCGCGCCCGTCCTTGGCCGCCGGGATCCCGAACAGCACCAGCCCGCCGACCCCGGCGTCGACCGCCTCGTACGCGGCCTTCACCATCGAGTCGAGCGTGTGCTGCACGACGCCGGGCATGGAGCCGATCGGCGCCGGGGCGTCGATGCCCTCCTTGACGAACAGCGGCAGGATCAGGTCGGACGGGTGCACCCGCACGTCGGACACCAGCCGCCGCAGCGGAGCGGTCCGGCGCAGCCGCCGCGGCCGTGCGACCGGGAACCCGGCGCCGGCAGAGCCCGCCGCCGGGAGGCCGGTCACCGCGCGGTCCGGGACGTCGAGGCCCGGCGGGTCTTCTTCGGCGGCGGGGTCGCGTCGCCGGACTCCCGCTTGGCCACCGCGAAGGTGGCCAGCGCGTCCACGAGCGCGTCCACCGCGGCCGTCTCCGGCTCCACGTCCGCGCGCAGCCCGAACTCCCGCGCCGTCGCCGCGGTCTGCGGGCCGATGCAGGCCACGACCGTGCGGGCGTGCGGCTTGCCGGCGATGCCGACCAGGTTGCGCACCGTGGACGACGAGGTGAAGCAGACCGCGTCGAACCCGCCGGACTTGATCGCGTCGCGGATGTCGGCCGGCGGCGGCGCCGCCCGCACGGTCCGGTACGCGGTGACGTCGTCGATCTCCCAGCCGCGCTCGCGCAGCCCCGCCGCCAGCGTCTCGGTGGCGATGTCGGCCCGCGGCAGCAGCACCCGGTCGATCGGGTCGAGCACCTCGTCGTACGGCGGGAAGTCCTGCAGCAGGCCCTCGGAGGACTGCTCGCCCGAGGGCAGCAGCTCCGGGTGGATGCCGAAGGCCCGGACCGCGTCCGCGGTCGACTCGCCCACGCAGGCGATCTTCACGCCCGCGAACGCCCGCGCGTCCAGCCCGAACTCGTCGAACTTCTCCCGCACCGCGCGCACCGCGTTGGTGGAGGTGAACACGATCCACTCGTACCGGCCGGTGACCAGGCCCTTGATCGCCCGCTCCATCTGGGCCGGGGTGCGCGGCGGCTCCACGGCGATGGTGGGGACCTCGACCGGCACCGCCCCGTACGCCCGGAGCTTGTCGCTCATCGCCCCGGCCTGCTCCTTGGTCCGCGGGACCAGGACCTTACAGCCGTAGAGGGGGCGGGACTCCCACCAGGACAGCCGGTCCCGCTCGGTGACGGCGTCGCCGACGGTGACCACCAGCGGGCCGCTCATCCAGCCGGAGTCCTGCTCCAGCGCGGCCAGCGTGGTGGTGACCGAGCGCTGCCCGGCGCCGGTGCCGTCGGTGGTGACCGAGACCGGGGTGTCGCCGGGGCGGCCCTGCTCCAGCAGCGCGACCGCGATCTTGCCCAGGTGGGCCTGGGTCGCGGTCAGCACCAGGGTGCCGGGCGCGGACGTGGCGCCGGCCCAGTCGACCTCGTCGCGGGCGTCGACGACGGTGTGGGCGGACCCGACCGGCACCCCCGCGTACGCCGGGACGGCCGTGGCCACCGGCACTCCCGGCACGATGTCGAACGGCAGCCCGGCGTCGGCGACGCCCAGCACCTCACGCACGACGGCGTCGGCGGACAGCGGGTCGCCGGCCACCAGCCGGACCACCGCGGACCCGGCCCGGGCCTCGGCGACCAGCGCGGACGCGACCGTGGCCGGGTCGCCGATCGCCGGTCTGACCTCGGCCCCGCCCCCGGCCGAGGCCAGCGAGGCCACGCCGGCCGGCACGTCCGGGTCGAGCAGGATCAGCGCCG
>DATINN010000146.1:0-13506 GCA_035474175.1 Mycobacteriales bacterium
GAGGAACAGCCGGGCCGTGCCCCGCCCGGCCGCTGCGAGCACCGGCCGGGCCCGGACCAGGTAGTCGTCGACGGCCTTCAGCGCGTACGACCCGACCGGCACGATGCGCTCCTTGCCGCCCTTGCCGCGCAGGATCACCGCCGACCCGGGCCGGTCCAGGTCGTCGATCGCCAGCCCGACCGCCTCGGAGATCCGGGCGCCGGTGCCGTAGAGCAGCTCCAGCAGGGCCCGGTCCCGCAGCGCCAGCGGGGTGCCGTCGAAGCCGGCCGCCTCCAGCAGCCGCTCGACCTCGTCGACCGTGATCGCCTTGGGCAGCCGGCGCGGTGGCGCCGGCGGCCGCACCGCCGCGGCCACGTCCAGGGCCACGATCCCGTCGCGGGCCGCGAACCGGTGCAGCCCGCGGACCGCGACCACGGCCCGGGCGGCCGAGGACGCCGACAGCGGCGGGTGGTCGTCGTCCCCCTCGCGCAGCGCGGCCAGGAACCCGGACACCGCCGACTCCGCCACCTCGCCCAGGGAGGTCACGCCGAGCGACAGCAGAAAAGCACGGTAGCGGCGTAGGTCCCGCCCGTACGCGGCCAGCGTGTTGGCCGCCACCCCGCGCTCGACCGAGAGGTGCGCGAGGTAGTCCCCCACCACCGTGGACAACTCGTCCCGCCGCCGGTCCACACGGGACGGTGCCGGCGAGCTGTCCACGGTGGACGGTCTCAAAGCGACAGCGCCTGCTCCACCGGCACCGCAGGCATGCCGTGGGCCTCGGCCACCGGCGCGCTGGTGACCTGACCGGAGACCACGTTCACGCCCGGCAGCAGCGCCGGGGTCTCCCGGACCGCGTCCCGCAGTCCCCGGTTCGCCAGCTCCAGCGCGTACGGCATGGTCACGTTGGTCAGGGCGTACGTCGAGGTGTGCGGGACGGCGCCGGGCATGTTGGCCACGCAGTAGAACACCGAGTTGGAGACCGGGAACGTCGGGTCGGAGTGCGTGGTCGGCCGGGACGACTCGAAGCAGCCGCCCTGGTCGACGGCGATGTCCACCAGCACCGAGCCCGGCTTCATCCGGGACACCAGCTCGTCGGAGACCAGCATCGGGGCCTTGGCCCCCGGCACCAGCACCGCGCCGATGACCAGGTCCGCGTCCAGGCAGGCCTTCTCCACCTCGTACGCATTGGAGGCGATGGTCTGCAGGTGGCCCTGGTAGATCCGGTCGGCAGCGCGGAGCTTGTCGATGTTGCGGTCCAGCACCAGCACCTCGGCCTGCATGCCGAGCGCGATCGCGGCCGCGTTCATGCCGGAGACGCCGGCGCCGAGCACGACGGTCTTGGCCGCGTACACCCCCGAGACGCCGCCCATCAGCACGCCGGGGCCACCCTGCGCGCGCTCCAGCGTGTGCGCGCCGACCTGCGGCGCCATCCGGCCGGCGACCTCCGACATCGGCGCCAGCAGCGGCAGCGCTCCGTCGGCCGTCTGCACCGTCTCGTACGCGACCGCGTCGATGCCGGAGTCGACCAGCGCCTGCGTGCACTCCCGCGACGCGGCCAGGTGCAGGTAGGTGAACAGGGTGCGGCCGGCCCGCATCCGGTGGTATTCCTCGGCGACCGGCTCCTTGACCTTCAGCACGAGGTCGACGTCCCAGACGTCGTCCGGGTCGCTCAGGATCGACGCGCCCGCGGCGACGAAGTCGTCGTCCGGCAGCGAAGAGCCCATCCCGGCGTCCTTCTCCACGTACACCTGGTGACCGGCGCGGGTGAGCTCGTGCACCCCCGCCGGGGTGATGGCCACCCGGTACTCGTGGTCCTTGACCTCCCGCGGAATCCCGACCTTCACGACCCGTTCCTCCTTCGGCGGCGGAATCGCGCGGCGCCGTTGCCACGCCTCCCCCGGACCGCCCGAGTCTAGGTGCCCGGTCCGCCGACGCATAAGCATCGGCCCTGTGACACGCCTGGATCAGTGGTCCGGGACAGGCCCGCTCAGTGGTCGGGCCGGGCCGGCCTGGATCAGTGGTCGGGCCGGACCGGGCTGGATCAGTGGTCGGGCCGGGCCGGCCAGGGCGAGTCGGCCGGGCGGAGCGTGCTCCAGTCGTGGTCGCGCGCGTAGGCGGCCGCGAGCAGACCGGACACCGCGAGCGAGTTGCGGATCTCGCCGGTGAACACGGCGGCGACGGCCTCGTCCAGCGGGCGCCGGTGCACGCCGAGGTCGGTCTCCTCGTCGGTGCCGACGTGCCGGTCGGCGTCCGGCACCGGCGCGAGGTCGCGGGCCAGGAACACCCGCACGGCCTCGGTCGACAACCCGGGCGAGACCTGCAGGTCCAGCAGCAGGTCCCAGCGGCCGGCGGTCAGCCCGGTCTCCTCGGCCAGCTCCCGGGCCGCGGTCCGGTGCGCCTTCTCCCCCGGAACGTCGAGCAGCCCGGCCGGGATCTCCACCAGCAGCTCGCCGACCGGGTGCCGGTACTGCCGGATGAGCACCACCTGGCCGTCGTCGTCGAGTGCGACGACGCCGACCGCGCCCGGCTGCTCCACAACCTCGCGCGTCTTGACGTCCCCGCCGGGCATCCGGACCTCGTCGGCCCGCAGGGTCATCACGTGTCCGGAGTAGACGGTGCGGGAGGACACGGTGTCGAAGTCGGTCACGCCCGCGCGCCCGCGATCGGCCGTCCATTGTGACCGGAGGAGGCGGGACGGTCCGAAGTGGACAGCTCCACCGGCAGGCGCTCGGCCGCCTCGTAGTCCAGCGCGGCCGCGACGAACGCCCGGAACAGCGGCTGCGGCCGGGTCGGCCGGGAGGTGAACTCCGGGTGGGCCTGGGTGCCGACGAAGAACGGGTGCGTCTCCCGCGGCAGCTCGACGTACTCGACCAGCCGCCCGTCCGGCGAGGTGCCGGAGAAGACCAGCCCGGCGTCGGCCAGCCGGTCGCGGTAGTCGTTGTTGACCTCGTAGCGGTGCCGGTGCCGGGCCGAGACCTCGGTCCGGCCGTACGCGGCCGCGACCACGGTGCCGGGGACGAGCCGCTCCGGGTACGCCCCCAGCCGCATGGTGCCGCCCATGTCCCGCTCGCCCGCGATCACGTCGAGCTGGTCGGCCATCGTGGAGATGACCGGGTGCGGCGTCGACGGGTCGAACTCGGTCGAGTTGGCGCCCTCCAGCCCGGCCAGGTGCCGCGCGGTCTCGATCACCATGCACTGCAGGCCCAGGCACAGGCCGAGGGTGGGGATGCCGCGCTCCCGCGCGTACCGGATCGCGCCGAGCTTGCCCTCGATCCCGCGCACCCCGAACCCGCCCGGGATGAGCACACCGTCCACACCGGACAGTGCCGCCGCCGCCCCGGCCGGGGTGGCGCAGTCGTCGGAGGGCACCCAGCGGATCTCGACCCGGGTGTGGTGGGCGAACCCGCCCGCCCGCAGGGCCTCCGTCACCGACAGGTACGCGTCCGGCAGGTCGACGTACTTGCCGACCAGCGCGACCGTGACCGTCCGGTTCGGACGGTGCACCCGGTCCAGCAGGTCGCCCCAGACCGTCCAGTCGACGTCCCGGAACGGCAGCCCGAGCCGGCGCACCACGTACGCGTCCAGGCCCTCGGTGTGCAGCACCTTGGGGATGTCGTAGATGGACGGGGCGTCCACGGCCGACACCACGCCGTCGGTGTCGACGTCGCACATCAGCGAGATCTTGCGCTTCAGCCCGGCCGGCAGCTCCCGGTCCGAGCGGCAGACGACCGCGTCCGGCTGGATGCCGATCGAGCGCAGCGCCGCCACCGAGTGCTGGGTCGGCTTGGTCTTCAGCTCCCCGCTCGGCGCCAGGTAGGGCACCAGCGAGACGTGCAGGAAGAAGCAGTTGTCCCGGCCGACGTCGTGCCGCAGCTGCCGGGCCGCCTCCAGGAACGGCAGCGACTCGATGTCGCCGACGGTGCCGCCGATCTCGGTGATGACCACGTCCGGCGGGTCCTCGGACCGGGCCGCGGCCTCCATCCGCTCCTTGATCTCGTTGGTGATGTGCGGGATGACCTGGACGGTGTCGCCCAGGTATTCGCCCCGGCGTTCCTTGGCGATGACGGAGGAGTAGACCTGCCCGGTGGTGACGTTGGCCGAGGCGTGCAGGTCGGTGTCGAGGAACCGCTCGTAGTGGCCGACGTCGAGGTCGGTCTCGCCGCCGTCCTCGGTGACGTACACCTCGCCGTGCTGGAACGGGTTCATCGTGCCCGGATCGACGTTGAGGTACGGATCCAGCTTCTGCATCGTCACCCGCAGCCCGCGGGCCTTGAGCAGGCTGCCGAGGCTGCTCGCGGTCAGGCCCTTGCCGAGCGAGGAGGCGACGCCCCCGGTGACGAAGACGTGCTTGGTCCGACTGGACTGCGCCAAGGGGGTCTCCCGCGGTGTCAGTGCGGGACGTCCGGTTGCTCCGCGCCCGCTGTCCACGGGAATTCACGGTAACACGAACGGGTTGCGCACAGCTCCGCCGCGCCGCCCGGAAAGCCCGGATGTGACCCCCGGGGCTCAGCCGGCCGACAGCGGCGGGAACGGCCCGTCCACGCCGGACCCGGTGCCGTACTGGCCGCTGCGCCCGGCCGACTGCTGGGCCAGCGCGAAGACCGCCGCGACCTGCCCCACCGGCCGGTCGGCGTCGTCCACCGTGGACACCGCCGAGGCCAGCCCGCGGTCCGCCCGCACCGCGCCGACCAGCCCGGACGCCCCGGCCGCGGCCGGCGTACCGGCGACCACGACGCCCTTGCCCGCGCTGTCCAGGGCGGAGACCAGCGCGGTCAGGCTCTGCAGCCGCGGCGCCGGCTCGGCCCCGGTGACCGCGCCGGAGCTGACCACCACGGCCAGGTCGCCGGGCGCGACCGCGGCGCTGTCCACCCGCAGCATCCGCAGGCTGGCGAACCCGGACAGCACCTCGCTCGTGGTCGCCGCGGCCGGGTCGCCGTCCTTGTCCCCCAGCAGCGCGTACGACAGCAGGGCGCCGGACAGCACGCCGGCGTCCTGCGACTCCGGCAGCTGGAAGCCGGCCGGCTGCCCGCCGCCGGTCACGTAGGACTTGGCGTCCTCGGCCCGGCGTGGGTCGGAGTAGTCGTCGGTCAGCTGCACCCGGCCGGTGACGGTCGCCCCGGCCTGCTGCAGCGACTTGGCCACGGCGTCGGTGGTGGCGTCGGTGGCCTGGGCCGTCGCGACCACGACGACCTTGGACCCGCGCAGCGCGCCCGCGACGAGCTTCGGGGTGAGCTGGGTGGTGATCGTGTCGTCGGTGCGGACCCGGGCCTGGCCCGCCTTGACCTGCGCCTGCAGGTCGCCGTTGTCCTTGGTCAGGGTGCGGACCTGGTCGCGCAGGTCCTCGCCGACGGCGCCGGAGAGCTGGGTCGCGCCGAGCAGCACGCCCAGCGCGACCGCCAGCAGCACCGCCGCCAGCGAGACCAGGTGGTAGCGGAAGCCGATCACCGCACGAGTCCCGTCACCCAGCCGTACGCGTCGTCCCACCAGCCGGCGGCCATCGCCGTCCAGGCCCGGCCGTCGGCGGCCAGGGCCAGGATCACCCCGACCGCGACGAGCGTGACGAAGATCAGCAGCAGCAGGGCCGCGCCGGAGATGCGGCTGCGGTGCAGCCGGCTGGCGGCCTTGGCGTCGACCAGCGTGCCGCCGAGCTTGAGCCGGACCAGGAAGGTCGAGGCCGTGCCGGACAGCCCGCGGTCGAGGAACTCCAGCAGCGTGGCGTGCATGCCGACGGTGACCACCAGCTCGGCGCCGTGCGCGTCGGCCAGCAGCAGGGCGACGTCCTCGCTGCGCCCGGCGCTGGGGAACGCGACCGCGCGGACGCCGATGTCCTGGACCCGCTCCAGCGCCGGCGCCCGGCCGTCCGGGTCGGCCCGCACGACGACCTCGGCCCCGGCCCGCAGCACCTCGTCGGAGACGGTCTGCAGGTCGCCGACGATGAGGTCGGGCTCGTAGCCGGCCTCGACCAGCACCTCGGCGCCGCCGTCGACGCCGACCAGCACCGGCTTGAACTCGCGGATGTAGTGCCGCAGCGAGACCAGGTCCTCGCGGTAGTCGTAGCCGCGGGCGACGACCAGCACGTGCCGGCCCTCGATGCGGGTCTCGATCTCGGGCACGCCGACACCGTCGAGCAGGAGCGTCCGCTCCCGCTTCATGTACTCCATGGTGTCGGCGGCGAACGCCTCCAGCTGCGTCGCCAGCCCGGCCTTGGCCTCCATCAGCGAGGCGGCGACGGTCTCCACCGACTGCGGCCGGCCCTCGGCCAGGACGGCGGCGTCCTCGCCGGTGCCGGCGTAGAGCGTGTCGCCGTCCAGGCGGAGCTTCATGCCGTCCTTGACCGCGCGGAAGACGTCGGCGCCGACCGCGTCGAGCACCGGCAGGCCGGCGTTGACGAGGATCTCGGGGCCGAGCGTCGGGTAGCGGCCGGAGATGCACGGGCTGGCGTTGACCACCCCGGCGACCTCGGCCGCGACCAGCGCGTCGGCCGTGGCCCGGTCCAGGTCGACCTGGTCCAGCACCGCGATGTCGCCGCGGCGCAGTCTCGGCAGCAGCGCGTCGGCGCGGCGGTCGACCCTGGCCACCCCCGCCACGCCCGGCAGCGTGGTATCCGTACGACGTCGCAGCGCGAGCCTCATGCGCGCCAGGGTGCCATCCGGTTACGCAATGACAGCGCAGCGAAACACCCTTATCGACAGGTCATTGTCTCGCTTCGGGGAGGCGGGCCCTCCGCTGACTCATCGGCCGCGGTCGGCGGCGGCCGTGGCCAGGAGCTCCTCGGCATGGGCGCGGCCGAGCTCGGAGTCGTCCAGCCCGGCCAGCATGCGGGCCAGCTCCCGGACCCGGCCCGCGTCGTCCAGCGTCCGCACGTCACTGCGGGTCACCAGGGCGCCGTCGGAGTCGGCCTTGTCCACCACCACGTGCGCGTCCGCGTACGCCGCGACCTGGGGCAGGTGGGTCACGACGAGGACCTGGTGGTCGGCGGCGAGCCGGGCCAGCCGGCGGCCGACCTCGACCGCGGCCCGGCCGCCGACCCCGGCGTCGACCTCGTCGAAGACCATCGTCGGGACCGGGTCGGAGCCGGCGAACACGACCTCGATCGCCAGCATCACCCGGGACAGCTCGCCGCCGGAGGCGCCCCGCTGCACCGGCAGCGGCGGCGCGCCCGGGTGCGGCCGCAGCAGCACCTCGACCTCGTCCACGCCGTCCGGCCCGATCGCGACCTGCTCGCCGGCCAGCTCGATCGCCGGCCCGTCGCCGGTCGCGGGCTTCGCGTGCACGTCGACGGACACGACCGCGCGGGGCATGGCCAGCCCGGCCAGCTCCGCGGTCACCGCCGTGCCGAACCGTTCCGCCGCCTCGTGCCGGGCCTCCGACAGCTCGGCCGCCAGCGCCGCCGTCGTGTCCCGGGCCGCGTCCCGCTCGGCCGCCAGCGCGGCCAGCGCGTCCTCGGACACGTCCAGGGTGGCCAGCCGCTCGGTCGCGGTGCCGGCCCAGGCCAGCACCTCCTCGACCGTCCCGTCCACGTCGCCGTACTTGCGGGCCAGCGCCTTCAGCGCCGCCCGCCGCTCCTCGACCGCGGCCAGCCGGGCCGGGTCTGCGTCCAGCCGCTCCCCGTACGACGCGAGCTCGGTGCCGATGTCGGAGACCAGGTAGGCCAGCTCGTCCAGGCGCTTCTCCAGCGCGGCCAGCTCCGGGTCGGCGGCCGACTCGTGGGCCAGGGCCCGGCGGGCCCGGCCGAGCAGCGCGTTCATGTCGACACCGTCGGCGGCCGGGTCGTCCGGGTCGCCGGCCAGCGCCAGGTGCGCCGCCCGGGCGGCCAGCCGCAGCGCGTCAGCGTGCGCGAGCTTCTCCGCCTCCACCGCCAGCTGGGTGTCCTCCCCCGGCTCGGGCTCGACCGCGGCGATCTCGGCCAGGCCGGTGCGCAGGCCGTCGGCCTCGCGGGCCAGCTCCCGGGCCCGGGCCGTGCGGTCGGCGAGGTCGTCGGCCAGCGTGCGCCAGCGCCCGTACGCCCCGCGGTGCTGCTCCACCAGCCCGGCCAGCGCGCCGTAGCGGTCCAGGGAGGCACGCTGCTCGGCCGGCTTGAGCAGCCGGAGCTGGTCGGACTGCCCGTGCACGGCCAGCACGCCCTCGGCCAGCTCGCCCAGCAGGCTCGCCGGGACCGCGCTGCCGCCCAGGTAGGCCCGGGACCGGCCCTCGACCGCGATGGCCCGCGACACCAGCAGCTCGCCGTCCTCGTCGACCTCGGCCCCGGCCTCGACCGCCCGGGCCAGCACCGGCGAGTCGGGCGGCAGCCGCAGCCGGCCGTCGACCACCGCCCGGCCCGAGCCCGAGCGGACCCGCGCCGGATCGGCCCGGCCGCCGAAGAGGAGGTGCAGACCGGTCACGACCATGGTCTTGCCGGCCCCGGTCTCCCCGGTGACCACGGTCAGGCCGGGGCCGAGCTCCAGGGTGACGTCCTCGATGACGCCGAGGCCGCGGATACGGATCTCGGACAGCACGCCGGAAGCGTAACCACTCCGGGCCTCCCCGCGCGGGAACCGTCCACAGGGTCGAGAGGTGTCGGGCCGGTCGCCTCAGGCGCGCGGTGCCCGGAACCCGTCCACGGGCAGGCCGAACTTGGCCACCAGGCGCTCGGTGAACGGCAGCGCGTGCGTCCGGGCGATGAGCACGGAGTGCTCCCCGCGCCGGACCTGGACCCGGGCGCCGGCGGGGACCGCGGACGTCCGGCGGCCGTCGCAGCCCAGGACCCCGTCGTGCCCGGCGTCGGCGACGGTGATCGCCACGGTCGAGTCGGGCGAGATCACCAGCGGGCGGGCGAACAGGGCGTGGGCCGCGTTCGGCACCACCAGCAGGGCCTGCACCTCGGGCCAGACGACCGGACCGCCGGAGGAGAACGCGTACGCCGTCGAGCCGGTCGGGGTCGCGCAGACCACGCCGTCGCAGCCGAAGCTGGTCAGCGGCCGGCCGTCGATCTCGAGGATCACCTCGAGCATCCGCTCCCGCTTGGTCTTCTCCACCGACGCCTCGTTCAGGGCCCAGTCGGTGGCCACGACCCGGCCGCCGACGCTGACCTCGACGTCGAGCGTGAGCCGCTCCTCCACCCGGTACGACCGGTCGACGATGTGCTTGACCGTGTCCAGCAGGGCCTCGGGCTCGGTCTCGGCCAGGAAGCCGACCCGGCCCAGGTTCACCCCGACCAGCGGCGCCCGGCAGGGGCGGGCCAGCTCGGCCGCCCGCAGGAACGTGCCGTCGCCGCCCAGCACCAGCACGACCTCGCACCCGGCGGCGGCGATCTCGTCCGGCGCGACCGCCTTGACGTCGGTGGCGCCGAGCTCGGCCGCCTCCTCCTCCAGCATCCGGACCACGAAGCCGGCCCCGGACAGCAGCTCGCTGACCTCCCGGGACCGGTCGACCATGTCCGACCGCCCGGTGTGCGTGACCAGCAGGGCCTCTCTGCTCACCGTGTCCGCTCCCGGTCGGCCGGTGGCGTCTCTCCTCCGCGCGCCCTCCCGCTCACAGTGCCACCACCTCCGCTATGTCAGCTGGATCCACGGCGGGTGCGTCCCGGCGGAGCCAGAGGAAGAACTCGACGTTACCGGCCGGTCCCGGCAGCGGGCTGCGGACCATCCCCTGCGTGCCCAGCCCCAGCTCGTACGCGCGGTCGGCGACCATCCGGATCGCCTCCCCGCGCAGCTGCGGGTCGCGGACCACGCCCTTGGCCCCGACCCGCTCCCGGCCCACCTCGAACTGCGGCTTGACCATCGGCAGCAGGTCGCCGGTGGTGCAGGCGGCCAGCGCGGGCAGCACCAGGGTCAGCGGGATGAACGACAGGTCGGCCACGGTCAGCTCGGCCGGGCCGCCGATCTGCTCCGGGGTCAGCTCGCGCACATTGGTCCGGTCGTGCACGGTCACCCGCGGATCGGTACGCAGCTGCCAGGCCAGCTGGCCGTAGCCGACGTCGACCGCGACCACCTCGCGGGCGCCGCGGCGCAGCAGCACGTCGGTGAACCCGCCGGTCGACGCGCCCGCGTCGAGCACCCGCCGGCCCTCGACCGGGACCGGCAGCGCGTCCAGGGCGCCGGCCAGCTTGTGGCCGCCGCGGGAGGCGTACCCGGGGTCGCCGTCGTCCTGCTCGACCAGCACCGGCGTGTCCGGCTCGACCGCGGTGGCCGGCTTGGTCGCGGTCGACCCCTTCACCTTGACCCGGCCGGCCTGCACCAGCTCCGCGGCCTGCTCCCGGGACCGGGCCAGGCCGCGCCGTACGAGCTCGGCGTCGAGCCGCGCGCGCCGGACCATTCCCTAGACGCCGTCGATGGCGGCCAGCGCCTCGGACAGCTCGCCGTGCAGGGCGTCGTAGCGGGCGACGTGCTCGCTCACGGGCAGGTCGTCCAGCTCGTCCAGCCGTACGACGCCGGCCTCCAGTGCGGCCACGGTGCTCGCCGCATCCGCGGGCCCCGTCGGCGCCCCCGTCGGGGTCGCTGCCGGCGGGGGACCCGCTGGGGTGCCCGGCGGCGGCCCGGGGCGGAGTCCGGGCGGCCCGGGGCGGGGACCCGGCGCGTACCCGCTGGGTGGGCCGGGGCGGGGACCCGGGACAGGCGCACTCACGGCGACCACGCTACGGCATCCGGTGCGTGGGGTACGGTCCCGCCGCAGGCGAGGAACGGGAGGGATCGGCAGTGGCGACGGTCGAGGAGTGCGAGGCCGCCATGCACAAGCTGGCGAACCGGCTGAGGTCCCCGGACGGGGCCGACGCCCGGGGCAAGATGATCGACCGCTCGATCAGCTGCCACCTGCGCGACCTGGGCGTCACCTTCGCCGGTCAGCTGCGCGGCGGCGAGATCGTCGGCATCCACCAGGCGCCGAAGCCCGACGGCCAGATCAAGCTCGCGCTGACCAGCGACGACCTGGTCGCCCTGGTCGACGGGCAGCTCAACTTCGCCAAGGCCTGGACCTCGGGCCGGCTCAAGGTCGACGCCAACGTGTTCGACCTGCTGAAGCTGCGCAGCTTCCTCTAGAGGCCCAGCCGCCGGGCGGTCTCGGTGGCGTCCGCGCCGTCGGGGGTCACGTCCGTGCCGCCACCGGCCCAGGCGGCCGCGCACAGCGCCCGCAGCGCGTCCAGGTCGTCGCCCGCGCCGGACAGCCGGCCGCCGGGCGACACCGTCCAGCCGCCGCAGGTCCAGTCCGCGCCGGCGCGCACCGGCGCCGGCTGCGGCTCCAACAGCCCGGCCACGGACCGCGCCACGTACGTCGGGCGGTGCTCGGGGCCGGCCGCGAGCAGGTCGGCCGCCGTCGTCACGCCGGTCAGCACCAGCATGCTGTCGCACCCGGCCCGGCTGGCGCCCTCGATGTCGGTGTCCAGCCGGTCGCCGACCACGATCGGCCGCTGCGCGCCGCTGCGCTGCACCGACTCGCGGTGCATGGCCGGGTCGGGCTTGCCGGTCGAGGTGGGCGTGACCCCGGTCGTCGCCCGCACCACGCCGACCAGCGACCCGTTGCCCGGCAGGGCCCCGCGGGCGGACGGGACGGTCGAGTCGAGGTTGGTCGCCACATACCAGGCGCCGCGGCGGACCGCGACCGTCGCCTCGGCCAGGTCCTTCCAGCCGACGTTCGGCCCGTAGCCCTGCACCACCGCGGCGGGCTCGTCGTCGGCCGAGTCGACCAGCGTGAAGCCGCGCTCGCGGGCCGCCTCGATCAGCCCGGTCGTGCCCACGACCAGCACCTTCGCCCCGGCCGGGAGCTTGTCGGCGAGCACGTGGCAGGCCGCCTGGGCCGACGTGGTCACCTCGTCCGGCGTCGCCGCCACGCCCATCCCGGACAGCATCTCCGCCACCGCCGCCGGCGTCCGGGACGCGTTGTTGGTCACGAAAGCCAGCCGCATGCCGGCCTCCCGGGCCCGCTCCAACGCCGCCGGCACGCCGTCGATCACGTCGGAGCCCAGGTAGACGACGCCGTCCAGGTCGAGCAGGGCGACGTCGTACGTCCGGGCGGGCGGCTCGTCGCTCACCGGCTCGCGGCCAGCGCCGCCCGGGCGCCGCGCAGGGCGGTCGAGTAGTGCGTGATGTCCGGGCGCATGGCCGCGGCCAGCGCCAGGTGCTCCACGGCCGAGGTGAGGTCGCCGATCTTCGCCGCGGCCAGCCCCAGCCCGAACTGGGCGTAGTCGTCGGCCGGGTTGATCGAGATGATCCAGCTGAAGCTCTCGACGGCCTCGTCGTACATCCCGGAGTCGAACTGGGCCCGGGCCAGCGCCTCGCGCACGCTGCGGGACTCCGGCTCGGAGTTGGCCGCGTGGGTCAGCAGCGTCACCGCCGCGGCCGCGTTGCCGCCCTCGAGCAGGTCGAGACCCCGCACGTACCAGTCGTAGACCTCCCCCTGCGGCACCACGTCGGGCGGCGGCGGGGGGGCATCGGCGAACGGCGGTGGCGGTGGTGTCTCGTCATCCCAGTCGTCCCGGCTCGGCACGAAGGATCCTCCTTGCTCTCTGGCGCGCTGGTGGCCGCGCGCGGACGGTCCGGCGTCGACTCCTACGATGCGGACCATGACGTCTGACGCGTCGCCGCCACCCGCCTCCTCCCCAGGCCCCGAGGGACTCCGACTGTTCCCGTTCCGTGCCTTGCGTTTCCACGGCTCGGACCTGGCACCGCTGCTGTCCCCGCCGTACGACGTGATCGACGAGGACGAGCGGCGCGAGCTGGAAGCCGCCGACCCGCACAACGTCGTCCGCCTCATCCTTCCACGCGATGCAGAGGGCGAACCGCGCAGCGCCTACCAGGGCGCCGCGGCGCTGCTGGCGGCGTGGCGTTCGGAGGGCGTGCTGGTCGCGGACGAGACCCCGGCCCTCTACGTGTACGAGATGGAGGAGGGCGGGTCCCGCACCCGCGGGCTGGTCGGCGCCGTCGGCCTCACCCCGCCCGAGGCCGGGATCGTGCTGCCGCACGAGAACACGATGGCGGGGCCGGTCGCGGACCGGCTGGCCCTGACCGAGGCGACCCAGGCCAACCTGGAGCCGATCTACCTCGTCTACTCCGGCGGTGGCGCGGCCTCGCAGGCCGTCGCGGCCGCGGACCTCTCCGATCCCCTGCTCACTGCGACCTCCGGTGGCGTGACGCACCGGCTCTGGGCGCTGACCGACCCCGACACCCTGCACGCGATCGCCGGCGACCTGCTGTCGCGGCGGGCGGTGATCGCCGACGGCCACCACCGGTACGCGACCTACCTGCGCCATCAGGCCGACCGGCACGACGCGGGCGCCGGGGCCGGGCCGTGGGACCGCGGGCTGGCGCTGCTGGTGGACGCGAGCACGTACGGGCCGCAGGTGCACGCGATCCACCGGTACGTGCCGGGGCTGACGCTGGCCGACGCGGTGTCGCAGGCGTCGGGCGGGTTCTCGGTGCACGACGTGCCGGAGTCCTCGGCGTTGACGGAGCTGGCCTCGGCCGGGCCGGCGGCGTTCCTGCTCACCGACGGGTCGCGCTGGGTGCTGCTCACGTCCCCCGACCCGGCGCAGGTCTCGGCCGTGCTGCCGCAGGAGCG